>JAMBLK010000349.1 GCA_023336855.1 Actinomycetes bacterium | reverse complement strand
TCCCGCATCGGATACATGCCCGAGGGTGATTGTCTGCCGCTCGACGTATCCGCATCCGAGTTCATCGTTTACGCCGCCGGTCTCGCCGGGCTTCCACCGAATGCCGCCAGGCAGAGATCCTCCGACGTCCTGACGCTTGTCGGCCTCGAAGAGGAGCGGTTCCGTCCGCTGGGGGGCTTCTCGACAGGGATGAAGCAGCGAACGAAGCTTGCTCAGGCGATCGTTCACGATCCGGAACTCGTCTTCCTCGACGAGCCAACGGCGGGCCTCGACCCTGAAGGCCGGGAGGAGATGCTCGAGTTGATCTCTCGGCTCGGTGGATTCGGGATCAACGTTCTTGTCTCCTCTCACGTTCTTGGCGACATCGAACGGACCTGTGACCGGGTCCTGATGCTCGACGGCGGCCGGGTGCTGCGATCGGGCCCTCTGTCACACCTGGTAGACGCCGACGTCGTATCGGTCGACGTGATCGGAGACGTCTCAGCAGTCGTTGAGCGCCTGGAAGCGACTGGAGCAAGTGTCGAGGCCATCGGTTCGCGTCTCCTCGTGTCATCCTCGAATGACGATCCGTTCCGCCTCGTCCGAGATGCTCTTGCCTCGACCGGGAACGGCATGCGCTCGCTCGGACCGAAGGCGACGACGCTCGAGGACGTGTTCCTGGAGGGGAGCGGAACATGACCGAACGTGGCGTCGTCTTCGATCTCGGTTACACGCCTCACGAAGGAGAGCGTCGCGGCCGGCGCGGTGCGATCACGACCACCTATCGCGATGGTCTCAATCGGGTCTTCGGCATCCATCGACGGGCACGAAAGAAGATCTTCCCGTGGCTCCTCGTCGTCTTCGCGATCCTCCCGGCGGTGGTCTTCGTCGGGTTCGCCTTCCTGCTTTCGACCTTCGCACCGGAAGCCGAGTCCCCCTTCGGAGGCCATGCTGAATACTTCGGGATCACAGCCAGCGTCGTCTTGCTGTTCGTCGCACTTGCGGCTCCGGAACTCCTGATCCCCGATCGTAGAGAAGGCGTATTGGCGGTGTACTCGTCTCGCCCCCTCCGCCCCGACGACTACGTGGGAGCACGGGTGGCGTCGCTCCTCACCGTGATCGCCGGGTTCATGTTGATCCCCCAGGCGCTCATGTACATCGGGTTCGCCGCCCTCTCAGCCGATGGATTCTTCAAAGCCCTGGGAACGAATGCGGATGAGATACCGAAGATCCTCGGCGCTGCCGCGGCATACGCTCTCGCGTTCGCCCCGGTAGGCCTGCTGGTCTCAACCATTGCATCCCGCAAAGCTGCGGCTACCGGCATCTACTTCGGCATCATGCTCATCGGCACCGCACTCGCTGCGGCGCTTGTGGAGGCCACCAGCCTTCCCGGCCACCGCTTCGCTGCACTGCTGGGGATCGCCGAGCATCCGACCCACGTCAGTGACTGGATCTTCGGCCGTGTCGGATCGAGCGACCTCGTCGTGGCAAGAACCGGCTTCGATCCCTGGGTCTCGCTCCTCGTGATCTTGCTGGTCGCCGGTGTGTCCTCGGTGATCGTCGTGTGGCGGTATCGGAGGATCATGTGACTTCGAATCCTGCCCTCGTGGAGTCACCCACCATCGAGATCGACGACGTCTCGAAGTGGTTCGGTCAGAAGGTCGCTGTCTCGAACGTTACCTGTTCGTTCGGACCGGGCGTCACCGGACTCCTCGGGCCGAACGGCGCTGGCAAGACGACGACACTCCGCATGCTCACCGGGCTGATTCGTCCATCCCAGGGAGCGATTCGCGTCCTCGGTGCGTGGCCCAGAACCAAACCGTCGGTGTACGCGAGTATTGGTCTCGTTCCAGAAGAGGCAGCCGTGTACCCGGCGATGACGGCCAGGGAGTACGTGCGCTATGCCGCAACGCTCTCCGGGGTTTCCGACGCCGAAGCGGCAACACAGCGAGCGATCGACACGGTCGACCTCGACGACGCGGCTGACCGGAAACTCGATGGCTACTCGAAGGGCATGCGCCAGAGGGCGAAGGTCGCCGCGGCCCTCGTCGGCGACCCTGAGATCCTTCTCCTCGACGAGCCGTTGAACGGAACCGACCCTGTCCAGCGTCTCCACCTCATCGAGCTGTTCCGCCGCCTCGGAGATGAGGGCCGGACCATCGTCGTGTCCTCCCACATCCTCGACGAGGTCGAGCGCATGTCTGACCGTGTGATCGCCATCGTCGACGGTCGCCTCGCCGCAGCCGGTGACGTCGCGGCGATCCGCAGCGCCATGACCGACATCCCGTACCGGGTGCGCATCGAGACCGATCGGGGCCGTCTGCTTGCCGCACGCCTGCTCGAGGAATCGTTGGTGCATGGCGTCTCGGTCGACGACGGCACGCTCCGCGTCGAGACGGACGACCTCGCCGCCCTCGGCGGACGGGTCCCGGCTGTGGCCCACGAGGTTGACGCCAGAATCACGACGTTCCAGCCTGAAGACGCTTCGCTTGAGAGCGTGTTCCGCTACCTGGTGAGAAAGCGATGAGATCGCTCCGAGCCATCACCGTTGCAACCGTCCGTCAGGTCCTGGGACTCCGCCGCGCGATCATCTTCGGCGTCGCCGCGATGGCTCCTGCGCTCGTGTTTCTCCTCACCACACAGGCCCTCGTCGACGAGGCGGCGCTCGACCGGTTCCTCGGCATGGT
>JAMBLK010000348.1 GCA_023336855.1 Actinomycetes bacterium | reverse complement strand
TCGGCAGCGAGAATCCAGTCTGGGCGAACAGCGCAGTCATGCAGTCACCCTAATCCGGCTCTTCGGATTTCAGCGGGGTGTGGCGAGGAGGTCGGTAGTCGGCTGGGACTCGGACCGTAGTACGTAGTACGAGCGACGTAGTACGACTCGGAAACCTTGCGGACGGGGAATCCGCTCGGGCTCTGCGCGAGCACCTTGAGAAACCCGGAGCGTCAAACACGAACCTCGAAAGGCGGATGCCTCCCCTCAGATTCGGAGTCGTACTACGTCATACGTACGGCGTACTACTGCCTGCTACCTCCCCGGTTCTACCCGACGCAGGTCAGTACCGAAGTGTCCCTAATCTCCAGATCGATCCACGCAGGGGGCATCCTGGCTCGCACTATCACGCTCGTCCGGCACGCCGAGACGATCAGCAATATCTCAGGGACCTGGCAGGGCCAGACCGACTCACCATTGAGTGACCGCGGTCGTCTCCAGGTCGAGCGTCTTCGTGACCGAATGGTCGGACACGGGGACGGACTCCTGGTCATGTCCGATCTCGGGAGAACCAGGACAACTGCTGCCGTGATCGGTGCCGGCGAGGCGCTCGCAGAGTGGCGGGAGTTCGATCTCGGTGCATGGGACGGCTTGCGACCCGAGGAGATCAGGGAGCGATACCCAGAGGTCGATCGGGTGCGGTTCGGATCAGGTGATTTCCAGCCGGACGGTGGGGAGCGATTCTCCGATTTCAAAGTGCGTCTCCGTGACGCCTTCGACACGCTCGCTGCCCGGATGGACGATGACGATCAAGCCATCGTCGTGACACACGGGGGAGTGATCCAGACCATCATCGGACTCCTGCTCGGCGCTGCTGATCAATCGGTGATCCTTGTGCCGTCGAACGCCTCACTCACAACCGTTCGTCTCGACGGTGACGATGTTCAGGTGTCTGTGTTCAACGATGACCTTCACCTCGATGGCGGAGTCGTTCGCCCTCCGGGAGCACGACTTCGATTGATTCGCCATGGCCAAACCCTCGGTAATCTCGAGGGCCGCTGGTGGGGTCGTGGGGAGACCCCACTCTCCGATCTCGGTCGCAGCCAGGCGGCGATGCTCGCCGACGTCGCCGGCCCGGTCGACGCGATCGTGTCATCCCCGCTGAGTCGTGCTCGTGAGACGGCGGCACCGGTCGCTGCCGCACAGAACAAAGAGGTCACCATCGTCGACGGTTTCGCGGAGTTCTATTTCGGTGAGTGGGAAGGCCTCAGCATCGCTGAGATCATGGAACGCGATGGCGAGACGTTCCGGCATATCCAGATCGATGGAAACGACGAGCCGCGCGGCCGGATCGGTGAAACGTTCAGAGGGGTTGGCGAGCGGATGGCGGCCGCGGTCGAGCAGGTAGTTTCGAACGGTGATGAAACCGTCGGTGTCTTCACCCACGGAGGAGCCACGCGAGCGTATGCGTCCCTGCTGCTCGGGATACCGTTCGTCGATCGCGAGAAGCTCCCCGTCCCGCGCAACACCGCCCACATGGAGCTCATCTGGACGGGGAACGAACCACGTCTCTCCTCGTACAACGTCGCCGCACATCTCGGGAACTGATCATGCGGCTCCTGCTCATCACGAACGACTACCCGCCAAAGCCCGGAGGGATCCAGCAGTATCTCGCCAACATCATCGACGCCTACCCGGACGAGTTCCACGTCATCGCCCCGGCCGATGAGGACGCCGAACCCGATGAGCGAGTCAGTCGGAATGAGTCCGCGTTCATGTGGCCGACGCCGACGGTCGCCAACTGGGTCGAGGAGCGAGCGGTGGCATTCGCTCCCGACGCCATCCTCTTCGGGGCACCGCATCCGCTCCCGTTCCTCGGTCCACGGCTCCGCGAGCGCCTCGGAGTTCCGTACGGGGTGCTCAGCCACGGCGCAGAAGTAACACTGCCTGCGGCCGTACCCGGGGCCCGGCAGACAGTCGCCAAGGCGTTGCGCGACGCCGACGTGCGGTTCGCCGTCAGTCGGTTCACCGCCGACCGTGTACAGCGGCTCACCGGCAAGGACGTCGTCTTCGTCGGGGCTGGCGTCGACATCGAGACCTTCACGCCGCCACCGAACGGCGAGAACGAGATCCCCGTTGTCGGATGCGTCTCACGATTCGTGCCACGCAAAGGGCAGCATCGGCTGATCGAAGCGGCGGCAAGACTCGACCGGCCCGTCGAGCTGCTGCTTGTCGGCAAGGGTCGAAAGGAGACGCAGCTTCGCAAGCTCGCCGACAAACTCGGCGTTCGTGTGCGGTTTGCCGTTGACGTGCCGTGGTCGGACCTCCCGGGGCTCTACCGGGAGATGGATGTCTTCTGCATGCCGTGCAAGTCACGGTGGGGCGGACTCGAAGTCGAGGGTCTCGGACTGGTGTTTCTCGAAGCGGCCGCGACCGGGCTTCCAGTCCTCGCCGGCGACTCGGGCGGCTCCCCGGAGACGGTGATCCCCGCCGAAACCGGATACGTCGTTCACTCGGTCGATGACATCGTCGAAGGCCTGACGATGCTCCTCGATGACTCGGCTCATGCCCGCCGAATGGGCCTCGCCGGTCGCCGGTTCGTTGAGGACGTGTTCACCTGGCCGAAGGTCGTCGAACGGTTCCGGGAAGGCTTCGAAAGCTGACCCGGATTCGGGTCGAGATAGTCATTGTCTTGACAACAAGGCCATACTCCCGCATCGTTGAGGCCGTCCCCGACTATCAGATCGCTACTCATTCATGCCCAAACACCTTGTCATCGTTGAGTCCCCGGCGAAAGCCAAGACCATCGGCCGTTACCTCGGAGATGACTTCGTCGTCGAATCGTCCGTCGGTCACATTCGCGATATCCCCACGAAGGTCGGCGAAGTGTCCGATGCGAAGAAGGCTGCGTGGAAGGCGAGTCGGTTCGGCATCGACATCGACGACGACTTCAAACCCATGTACGTCGTCACGCCCAATTCGAAGAAACAGGTGGCGGCGCTCCGCAAGGAGATGAAGGGTGCCGACTCTCTGTACCTCGCGACCGATGAAGATCGGGAAGGTGAGGCGATCGCCTGGCACCTGCTCGAGGTCTTGAAGCCGACGGTGCCGGTGCACCGGATGGTGTTCCACGAGATCACGGCGAATGCGATCCGGGAAGCCGTCGAGAACCCGAGAGAGATCGATCAACGCGTCGTCGCTGCTCAAGAGGCCAGGCGCGTCCTCGATCGCTTGTTCGGATACGAGGTCTCTCCGGTCTTGTGGCGCAAGGTCCAACGGGGCCTCTCTGCCGGGCGGGTCCAATCACCTGCGACGCGCATCATCGTCGAGCGTGAGCGAGAACGGCTTGCGTTCGTCGCTGCGGAGTACGCCGGCGTGGCCGGCATTTTCACCCCCGCCGACGAGGACGCCGAGTTCGAAGCCAAGCTCACCACCGTTGATGGGGATCGGGTGGCAACCGGTAAGGACTTCGATCAAGCAGGCATCCCGCGCAACGACCGGCTCGTCCTCGCACCCGCAGCCGCCGTCATGCTTGCCGACGAACTCGCCGGAGCGCCGTTCACCGTCGTATCCGTTGAACGCAAGCCGTACACGCGTCGACCCTACGCACCGTTCCGCACCGCCACGCTTCAGCAGGAAGCCGGACGGAAGCTGCGATTCGGGGCGCGCCGAACGATGTCCGCGGCTCAGCGCCTCTACGAGAGTGGCTTCATCACGTACATGCGGACCGACTCGACCAACTTGTCGGGGACTGCACTCAGCGCGGCTCGCTCGCTCGTTGCCGGCCGCTTCGGCGAGCAATATCTGCCGGACGCTCCGCGCTTCTACGGCAAGAAGGCGAAGGGAGCGCAGGAGGCCCACGAGGCGATCCGGCCGGCCGGCGAGCGTTTCCAGGATCCCAAGGCCGTCGTTGGTTCCTTCGGTGCGATGTCCGACGAGTCCCGGCTGTACGACCTGATCTGGAAGCGCACGGTCGCAAGCCAGATGAAGGATGCGAAAGGCGAGAGCCTGCAGATCCGGCTCAGCGGCACCGCTGCGACAAGCGAGCGAAGCTGCGAGTTCTCAGCGACCGGGCGCACGATCCTGTTCGCCGGATTCCTGAAAGCGTACGTCGAGGACATCGACGATCCCGACGCTGCCAGGGACGACCAGGAGAGCCATCTGCCCGAGTTGGACGAAGGACAGGGCCTTGACGCCGTTTCAGTGGGCTCGACGGTGCACGAGACGAAGCCTCCTGCCCGCTATACCGAGGCCAGCCTCGTCAAGAGGCTGGAGGAGCTCGGGATCGGCAGGCCTTCGACCTATGCGTCGATCATCTCGACGATCCAGGATCGTGGCTACGTTCGCAAACACGGCTCCGCTCTCGCCCCGACGCTCAAGGCCTTCGCTGTTGTCGGTCTTCTCGAGGAGCACTTCGGCGACTACGTCGACTACGACTTCACCGCTCTCATGGAAGAGGATCTCGACAAGATCGCCGGGGGTGAAGAGCAGATGGCTCCCTATCTCGAGCGTTTCTACTCAGGGAGCGGTGACCATCCCGGATTGAAGGATCTCGTCTCCGTCGATGCCCTCGAAGCCATCGACCCGCGAGAGATCAATTCGTTCCCCATCGGCGACGCCGCTGACGGCGTAGCGATCGTGGCACGGTGCGGCCAATACGGCCCATACCTCGTGCACGGCGAAGAGAGGGCATCGATCCCGGAGGACCTCCCTCTCGACGAGCTCACTGTGGAGAGAGCTACCGAATTCCTAGAGGCTCCATCCGACGACCGAACACTCGGCGAGGATCCGGAGACCGGCTTGACCGTGTCCGTCAAGGCGGGACGCTTCGGGCCGTACGTCCAACTCGGAGATCGTGACGCTGACTCGAAGGACAAGCCGAAGACGGCGTCCCTCTTTAAGACGATGTCGCCTGAGACCGTCACGCTCGACGAGGCGCTCCGCCTCCTCACGCAACCCCGGACGGTTGGGGCGCACCCCGAAGACGGGAAGCCGATCACCGCACAGAACGGTCGTTACGGGCCGTATGTGAAGTGGGAGAAGGAGACCCGCAGCCTGGACGACGAGGAAGAGATCTTCACGATCGACCTCGACGCTGCCGTTGCGCTGCTCTCCCAGCCGAAGAAGCGCGGTGGGCGCAAGACGGCGGCACCGTTGAAGGAACTCGGTGATGACCCCAATACCGGGAAGCCCATCGTTCTGAAGAACGGGCGTTTCGGGCCGTACGTCACCGATGGGGAGACGAATGCGTCCTTGAGAGTTGTCGACTCGGTCGACACCATCACGGCCGACCGCGCCATTGAACTCCTCGCGGAACGTCGGGCGAAGGGTCCTGCACCGAAGCGGAAGAAGGCAGCGAAGAAGAAGCCGAAGAAGAAGTAGTACGGCATACGTCATACGTACTACG
>JAMBLK010000347.1 GCA_023336855.1 Actinomycetes bacterium | reverse complement strand
TTCTAGCCATCAGCGAACCCGCACGATAGCGTCGGCTGTTCGCCCAACGTCAATGGCGCCCGCGACGTCGTGTACCCGCACGATCGCTGCGCCTCTCTCGATCGCCAGCGCGATCGTTGCCCCGGTTGCACGGTCGCGATCTTCCGGGGACGAGGGCCTCCCTGCTTGGTCGAGAATCGATCCGAGAAACGCTTTGCGCGAGGCTCCGATGAGCACCGGCCGCCCATCACCGAGGCTTTCGATGCCATCGAGCAACGCCAGGTTGTGCCGGATCGTCTTACCGAATCCGATGCCGGGGTCGACCACGATCCGTGATGCGCCGATCCCCGCCGCGATCGCCTCCTCGGTTCGGTGTCTGAGGAATCCAGCAACTTCGGCGACAACGTCTTCGTATGTCGGATCGAACTGCATCGTGCGCGGGTCTCCGAGCATGTGCATGATCACGACGCCAACGCCGCTGCCGAAGCATGCCTCGATCATTGCCGGATCCGATAGACCGGATACGTCGTTGACGATCTCGGCGCCTGCATCGATGGCACCTGCGGCCACGGATGGCTTGCTCGTATCGATGGAGACGACGATGCCCTCAGCTGCGAGCATCTCAACCACGGGCAGGACACGTGCCAGTTCCTCCGTGGGATCGACCGGTGCTGCACCCGGTCTCGTCGATTCACCGCCAACGTCGATGACGTCTGCTCCAATCGCCGCCATCTCGCGTCCCCTGTTGATGGCAGCAGCGGTGTCGGTCCAGCGTCCACCGTCGGAGAATGAGTCCGGTGTGACGTTGAGGATTCCCATCACCAACGTGTGGTCCGACGTCGTGAGAGACCGGCTTCGCAGTTCCCAGGTGATCGGTTCGAACGGCACGGATCAAGGAGCGGCCGGGGATCCCGTTTGGGCGGCCGCGATCCCTCCGTTGCCCGCAGCACCCTCCGGACCCTTGAGGCGCAGTGCTCCGGCCTCGGTGTGCTCCCACTTCGGTACGTCGTGGAACACTCTGATGACACCCTCGGCATCGAGGGTCTCGTGCTCCATCAACTCTGCTGCGATTCGATCCAACGCATCGCGATGCGTGGTGATGATCTGCATCGCTTCTTCATGAGCCTGGGTGATCAGCTTCCGAATCTCGTCATCGATGGCGGCAGCGACTTCGTTCGAGAGGTCCTGGCTCTTCGTGTAGTCGCGACCGAGGAAGACCTCGCCTTCCGGCTGTCCGTACTTGAGTGGACCGAGCCGGTCGCTCATCCCGTACTCCATGACCATCTTTCGTGCGATGGCGGTCGCCTTCTCGATGTCATTGGATGCACCGGTGGAAGGATCGCCGAAGACGACTTCCTCGGCGGTGCGTCCACCGAGGGCGTAGGCCAGTTGATCGACGAGTTCGCTCTTCTTCTCGTAGTGCTTGTCCTCGAGCGGGAGCGCCATGGTGTAGCCACCGGCGCGGCCGCGCGGGATGATCGTGACCTTGTGGATCGGATCGAGTTTCGGGAGGGCGTACCCCACGAGGGCGTGGCCGCCTTCGTGGTAGGCAGTGAGATTTCTCTCCTCTTCCGACATGATCCGGCTCTTTCGTTCGGGCCCTGCGATCACGCGCTCGATCGCTTCCTCGAGCTCCGACTGTCCGATCTTGTCCTTGCTCCTCCGCGCAGCCAGGATCGCCGCCTCGTTGACGAGGTTCGCAAGGTCGGCACCCGTGAAACCCGGTGTTAGACGAGCGAGCGCGTTCATCTCGATGCCGTCCTCGAACGGCTTCCCTTTGGAGTGAACCTTCAGAATATTCTCACGACCCCTGATGTCCGGTCGGTCGACCACGATCTGACGGTCGAAACGCCCGGGGCGAAGCAGGGCAGGGTCGAGGATGTCGGGTCGGTTGGTCGAGGCCATGACGATGACGCCGGCTTTGACGTCGAAACCGTCCAACTCGACGAGGAGCTGGTTCAGCGTCTGCTCCCGCTCGTCGTGCCCTCCACCGAGACCGGCGCCACGGTGGCGTCCGACGGCATCGATCTCATCGATGAAGACGATCGATGGAGCGCTCGCTTTCGCTTGTTCGAAGAGATCGCGGACGCGGCTCGCGCCGACGCCAACGAACATCTCGACGAACTCCGATCCCGAGATCGCGTAGAACGGAACGGCTGCTTCACCCGCAACCGCCCTGGCCAGCAACGTCTTACCGGTTCCGGGAGGTCCGTAGAGAAGCACGCCCTTGGGAATCTTCGCCCCCATGGCCCGGAACTTCTGGGGCGTCTCGAGGAATTCCTTGATCTCGTTGAGTTCTTCGATCGCTTCGTCCACACCGGCAACGTCATCGAACGTGACCTTCGGCGTGTCCTTCGTCACCTGCTTGGCCTTGGACTTGCCGAACTGCATGACTCGGTTCCCGCCGCCCTGGAGTTGGAACATGATGAAGATGAACAACCCGAAGAGCAGGAGATACGGGAAGACGTTGCCGAGGAACCACTGGAGCATCGAGGGCTCCTGGTTGTCGGTGACGGTCTCCATCCCGGCATCGAGGAGCGACTGGGTGATGGTCGGCGAGTACTCCGCGGGATACTTCGTGACGAATTCGACCGGTTCGTCCGTGCCGTCATCGTACGTTCCGACGACCTCATTCGAGCGGTCCCGGATCGTGACCGGCTCGTCGATCTGTCCGGCGGCGACCTTGTCGTTGAAATCGTTCAGGCTGAGTTCGGCCGGCTGGTTCGACTGGTTGACGAACACGTTCACAGCCATGACTACGAGGAAGATCACGGCCAGGTAGATCAAGATGGTTCGTGCGGTGCGGCTCACACTGCTCCTCAGGTCGTTGCCAGGCGTTGGCAGCCCGTCGCATCATGGTACGCCGGTGAGTCCCCTACGGGGAGTAGTCGGTATCCGGTATCCGGTAAGGAATCCTTCTTGCTGGCAGCTGGCAGCTCTTCCTGATCTACTGATCTACTGTTCTACTGGTACTCACACTTCATCAACTACTGCGACGTGTGGAAGATTCCGGTACTTGCCTTCGAAGTCGAGGCCGTAGCCGATGACGAACTCGGGGCCGATGTGGAATCCCTCGTAGGCGACCTCGAGTGGCGGCCTCTCGACGCCGTCCTTGATGAGCAACGCCGCAAGCTCGAGCGATGCGGGATTCCGCACCTTCAGGTTCTTCATCAGGTACTGGAGCGTGAGACCGGTATCAACGATGTCTTCGACGATGAGTACGTGACGACCGTCGATCTCTTCGTCGAGGTCCTTGAGGATCCGTACGACACCCGAGGACTTCGTCGAGTCTCCATACGACGAGATCGCCATGAAGTCGAACTCGAGGGGTAGGTCGAT
>JAMBLK010000346.1 GCA_023336855.1 Actinomycetes bacterium | reverse complement strand
CGGCCAGGCCGGACGCGCCGAGCGGCGTAAGGATCGGCGCGATTCCCGTCAACGCGGGAGCAAGCAATCCGATCGCTCCCAAGATCTCGGCCCCGCCGATCAACCGAATCGTGGTCTGAGAGAAGTCCTCGACCCAGCCCATCTTCTCCGCAAGTTCGTCCTTGTCCTTCATCAACTTCATCGCTCCGGCCATCATGAACATGATCGCCAGGATCACTTGAACTGCCCACAGTGCGGCGTTCATCGGTCCTCCTTGGTTTCGGTCACGGCACAACCTGCGGGCGAAGTTCCACAGTCCCAAGAAGTGGCCGAGCCGGCCAATAGGGGTACCCAGTCTGCGACACTGAGCGGTCAAGGAGAGGGATCGAATGGAGTATCGGAAGGGAATCTGGTTGGCCGTTGTGGCCTACTCCTTCTGGGGATTCGTCCCGATCTTCTGGAAGGCCCTTGACTCGGTTCCCGCTCTCGAACTCCTGGCCCACCGGATCCTGTGGTCGGTACCGCTCCTGTTCCTCGTGATCGTCGCCAGGAGGCACCTCGGCACACTCCGAGACTCCTTCCGGACACCCGGAACGGCGGTAACCGCACTTGCCGGAGGCATTCTCCTGTCCATCAACTGGGGCGTCTTCGTGTGGGCGGTCACAACGAGCCACATCGTCGAAGCTTCCCTCGGTTACTTCATCAATCCCCTGGTCTCCGTCGCTCTCGGAGTAATCGTGCTGCGTGAGCACCTCAGCCTCGCCCAACGCATCGCCGTCGGCATTGCCGTTGTCGGTGTCGCGGGGATGACCGTCTTGTCCGGCGTGGCGCCTTGGATCTCGCTCATCCTGGCCTTCTCGTTCGGGACGTACGGTCTCCTCAAGAAACGGACCACGGCGGCACCTCCGATCGAGGGACTGTTCATGGAGAGCGCATTCGTCGCGATACCGGCGCTCCTGTACATCGGAGTTCTCGCCGGGGACGGCACCGGAGCTCTCGGCTCGTCTCCGACGACAACGTTGCTCTTGATCACTGCAGGAGCGGTCACCGTCTTCCCCCTCGTCCTCTTCGGAGCGTCTGCGAAACGCATCCCGTTGTCAACTCTCGGGATCCTGCAGTACATCACGCCGATCCTTCAACTCCTCTTGGGTGTCGTCATGTACGGCGAAGTCGTGTCGAGCGGCGAATGGTTTGGATTCGTGCTGGTATGGATCGCCCTCGCCATCTACACGATCGACAACGTTCGGATACTGATGGCGACTGATCGATCCGAAGCCGCCGCAGATCACGACTGATCTGTTGACCTCGCAGAGGAACGCCTGCAGGGGACTGCGATACCTCTGGTCGCTGTTCACCAGGGATTCTCGAGCAGAGGGTCCGACGAGGACCCCCGACGCAAGCGGCACGGATCATCGCACCGGTCTGCACCGATCCTCACCACCGTCGACGCAGGCTCGCCCGGGAGTTGATACTCGACGTGTTCGTTGGCAGCGGTGATCTAAGCCGCAGCAGTGCGATCCGGACGGCGCGTCCTGCCGGCCACCGATACTCCGACCAGAGCGAGCACTGCCCCGATGATGATCGGGATGGTCAACACCTCGTCGAGCAGAATCACGCCCGCCACGACACCCACGACCGGCGCGATGTAGCCCGTCAGAGCGACTCGCGCTGCCGACGTGTGGCGGGAAGCGAACAGCGTTGCGAAGAACGGGAGGAACGTGCTGCCGACGCCGAGGGCGATCAGAACGACCCATGACGTCGAATTGACTCCTGCGAGGTCGATGTCCTGCAGGACCACGCCTGCGACTACGGCCACTACCGCCCCTGAGATGAACATCGGAACGGCGAGTTCGGTCGTGCGATGCCTCGGCGCGTACTTGCGGCTCAGAACCCCACTCGTCGCACCGGCGACGACGCCGCCGAGAGCGAACATGGCGCCGAGTCGGACATTGCCTTCGTCGCCACCGATTCCGGAATCACCGAATGCAACGATGAGGAACGATCCGATGAGGCCGATTGCCAGCCCGATGATCTGATTCCTCCCAAGCCGCTCATGAAGCACAACGGCCGCCAGTGCAGCCGTCGATGCCGGGATAATCGTGATGAAGATGCCCTCGACTCCGGCGGAGACGTACTGAAGCGAGGAGATGAAGAGCATCGGTGCAAGCCCGATGCGCAGCACTCCGATGATGGCTCCATCCCGCCATGCGCTCCGTGTTACTCCACCGCCTTTGCCCAGCCACACGAGGAGGACGGCTGCGGTGGCAGTGAGGATGCGGATGACGATGACCGTGAACGTTGTGACACCCTCGGCGAACACGAAACGGGTGCCGACACCCGCCATGCCCCAACCGAGTGAGGCGGCCAGCAGCGCAGTTAGGACCCGGGATTGCATTCAAGAAACGCTACCCGACGAGGCCTTGCTACCCGCGAAGGAGATCCAGGGCCCGGGCTGCTTCCTCGACCGAGTCGATAGTGATCGGATCGAGGACGAGTTGCACCTGATCGGCCCCGAGCGACTCGTACGAGCGCAGAACCTCGGCCAGCTCCTCGGGTGTGCCGATCCTGGGATCGGCTGTGTGCCGATCGGTATCTCCCTGGCGCCTTCCACCGCCACCCGAGAACTGCCAGTAGAGCGCCGTCGTTCGACCGATCTCCGACGGATCCCGCCCGACCTCGCGGGCTGTGTCGTCGATCGTGGCATTCAGCTTCGCGAAGCCCTCCGGCGTGTTCCCGTGCCACGCGTGCCACGTGTTCCACAAGTCGACGTACGGCAGGGTTGCCCGCAGCACTCGGGGCCCCATCGATCCGATCATGATCGGCGGCCCTTCCGGCCGACTTCGGGGTACGAGATAACAGTCACGAGCTGTGTAGTAATCGCCGTCAAAGTCGATCTCGCCTTCGGTCAGCAAGGTTCGGATGATGGTGAAAGCTTCTTCGAATCGACTGGCACGATGATCGAAGGGGAAACCGTATGCCCGGTACTCGACCTCGTTCCACCCGGCGCCGAGGCCGAGGATGAGACGACCGCCTGAGATCTCATCGACGGTCGTGGCCTTCTTGGCCAGCATGGGAGGACTGTGGAAACTTGTCGCGGCCACGAGTGGTCCCAGTTGAACACGCTCGGTGATCGCCGCTATCGCTGCGAGAAGTGACCATGCCTCCCATGGTGCGGCGGGGCCGTCGGGTGTGTCGTACAGCAGATGGTCACCGATCCAGATGGAGTCGAACCCCAGGCCTTCGATCGCAAGCGACATGTCACGCAGGTCGGGCCACCGGGCAGGCCACTCGATCTCGGGGAGTTGAACGCCGACGGCAAGGGATCGTTGTGTGGTGCTCATGACTGTGATCGTAGAGGATGGCGTACGGTGGAGCGTCGGCTTCATTCCGCGGGCTCACAGCGCCGCCGGCGGGGACTGCAACCCTAATGGGTACGCGGTCGGGGTACGCTGCCGGGATGCATATCGGCGTCTCCATCTTTGCAACCGACACCACCCTCCAACCCGTCGCCCTCGGCAGGGCCGTCGAGGAACGGGGCTTCGAATCCCTGTGGCTCCCCGAGCACAGCCACATACCCACCTCCCGAGTCACCCCATGGGGCGGCGCCGCAGGCGCCCCTCCCCTCCCCGAGATGTACTGGCGGACCCACGACCAGTTCGTTGCGCTCGCCGCAATCGCCGCGACCACCGAGACCCTTATCCTCGGCACCGGGATCACGCTCGTTGCCCAACGCGATCCGATCTGGTTGGCGAAGCAGGTCGCGTCACTCGACGTCATCTCGGGCGGTCGTGTGATCTTCGGGATCGGCTACGGATGGAACAAAGAAGAGATGGCCGACCACGGCATCGCGTATCTCGAACGGAGGGCGATCCTGCGCGAGAAGGTCCTCGCGATGAAAGAGATCTGGACGAACGACGTCGCCGAATACCGCGGCGACCATGTCAATCTCGATCCATCATGGTCATGGCCGAAGCCCGTTCAGAAGCCCCATCCGCCGATCGTGCTCGGTGGCGGTGCCGGGCCCAGAACATTCGGCGATATCGCCGAGTTCTGCGACGGATGGATGCCGATCGCCGGCAGACACGAGTTCAAGACGAAGGTCGGCTCCCTCCACGATGCCGTCAGCGCGGCCGGCCGGGATCCAGCGTCGATCTCGCTCGGCGTGTTCGGTGCCCGGGCCACCCCCGACGGTGAGGCTCTCCGCTCTCTGGCTGCCATGGGCGTGACCCGGGCGGTTCTTCCTCTTCCGTCGGGGTCTCCTCAGGATGTGCTGGACAATCTCGACGCCCTCGCCCCGCTCGTCGAATCGCTGAAGGACGTCTGAAGTCCCGGTCGCCCGGTCCGAATCAGCGGGGTACCGTTGGATCGTGATCGACAGCATCGAAGACACCCAGCGGGTGCCCCAGATCGAAACGACGCTGGTCAAACTCGTTCTCTACGTGAGGGTTCTCGGGTTCGCATGGATGACGTTGCTCGTCATCGTCACGTGGCTCACGGACGACGGCGCGAACCTGGCGATTGTTGCTGCCGCAGAGATCCTCGCCGGAGTGTGGACCTTCGTCACGATTCGTGCCGCGCGAACTCCCTTGATCATGCACACATGGGAGTTCGCCGCGATCGACGGTGTCATCGCCCTCCTCGTTGCGAGCGCCTCATTCGTCTCGGGAGCCAGCGAACTGTTCCATGGCGGTTATCCGATTTCATGGCTGGCCGTGGCTGCGTTTGCCGGAGGCATGCGTCTCGCTGTCGCCGCAGCCCTGGTCCTCGCTGCGCAGCAGGTTGTCGGATTCCTGCTGACCGGACGTTCGATGGTGGCGACCACCGGAGCACTCGTCTTCGTCGTCTACGCCGTGATCTTCGGCTGGACCATCGACACACTCCGCCGCAACGACGCCCGCCGCCGCGAGGCCGAACTTGCCCTCGAGACAGAGCGGTTCGAGCGCGCCCGGCAGGAGGAACGCCTGGCGCTGGCGAACGAATTGCACGACTCGATTCTGCAGACACTGCAGGTGATCCGCACCGACGCCGACGACCCGGACCGCATCCGCTATCTCGTACGCAGCGAGGAACGGGCGATCGATCGATTGATCACCCGCTTCCGCCGAATCGACGATGAGGGCTTCGAGTCTGCCCTCCTCTCCGTCCGTGACGACATTGAAGACCTGTACGGAATCGAGATCCGTGCGGTCATTCGAGAGGACATCCCTCTAAGCCCCTCAATTCGTGCGGCAGTGGACGCTACCAGGGAAGCGCTGACGAATGCCTCCCGGCACTCGGGTACCTCGGAGATCAATCTCTATGCCGAGGTGGTCGCAGGACACGCGCACATCTTCGTTCGCGATCGAGGAGTTGGCTTCGATCCAGAGAACACGGAGTATGGGCGAGGTCTTCGCCGGTCCCTTCACGAGCGTATGGAGGCGGTCGGCGGATTCGTCCGTATCAACAGCGTGCCCGACGAGGGAACCGAGATCGAGATCTGTTCGGGTGATTGCGAATGACAGAACGACTTCGTGTCTTCCTGGTGGACGACCATGACGTCGCACGTGCCGGGGCTCGGCACTACCTCGGGGATCGTTTCGACATCGTGGGTGAGGCGGACAACGCTCTGGATGCTGCGGACATGATCTGTGATCGCGAACCCGACATCGTCCTCCTCGACGTCCACCTCCCCGGTGGCGGCGGAGCTTCGGTCGTCACTCGCGTGCGTCGTACCCACCCGGACATCCGCTTCCTGGCTTTCACGGTCTCGGCCGTTCGGAAGGACGTGCTGCGACTCCTGGACGTAGGAGTTGACGGTTATGTCACGAAAGGCACGTTCGGCCCGGATCTGCCGGATCTCATCGCGGCGGCTGCGGATGGACGGCGACCTGTCTCGCCGGACGTCGCCGGCTACCTCCTCGACATCGATGAGCAGATCACGGAAGCAGCCGGAATCGAGAAACTTACGCCGAAAGAGCGCGAGGTCGTCAACCTCATCGCTCGGGGATACACCTACCGGGAGACCTCAGCTCGGTTGGACATCTCGGTGAAGACCCTTGAAACCCACATGCACCACATCTTCGCCAAGCTCGGTGTCGCCAGCCGCCACGAGTTGTCACGCCTCGCCTTCGACACGGGGTTCGTCCGGCCCGATGACACAACCGGGCATCGGGGAGAACCCCTATAGCGGAACCGCACGTATTCCTGCACAATCGTGCAAAGCGAGAGACGTAAGAACCTGGAGCGCACTCGAAGCCGCACGGACCCGGAGGCCCCCTCCGGGACGAGGGGAGCGGACGGCGACGAACTCCGACGGGGGGCGTGAACTCTCCGAAGTCGGTGGGGCGGCCACAGAGCCGCCCCACCTTCCTTTTGTGTGCGCCGAAACCGTTCCACTGAAATCAGCATCCCGGTACCGTGTCCGACTCCGCAAAGAATCGAGGACCGATGGACGACGCCACACCGCTGCCGGACGGACGCGATCTCATCAGGACGATGGGTTGGATACCGCTTCCCTACTCGTGCGTCGGAACCGTTCGCAAGACGGCCGCCTCGGGTCGCAACACCGTGTGGTCCTGGTTGATCCTGATTCCATGGGCATCCGACTCGAAGCCGTGGCTCGATGGCACGAAGGTCCTCACCGCCTCGACGAAGAACGAGGACGAGGAACGAGAAGAGATCGTCGGCCATATGCGGGAACTCCTCGACCGCCGGTACGGCGAGACGGTCGGTAACCGTGCCGTCGACGACCTGATCCGCAGCATCCAGGACGGGACGTAGATGCCGATCAGGTAGAGCGTTCCTTCTCCCTCGTGGAGATGAACAGTCGGTCGACCCGGGGCCGTGTGAGACCAAATGCCCTAGACAGACGGTGGTTCAGGCGCGACGATGCGCCCGTAGACAGCAAAGCCCCTGCGGCGCACAACATCGGGTCCATAGACCCGCACCCTTTGAGGTGACCAGAAACAAGCGCCCGGCGGGGGCTTTGCTGCGGATGCACCGGCGAACTACCTGTGCTTCGCGATACCTTGACAGCGACCAACTCGGAGAACGCTGTCATGCATCGCCTCGCAATCGGAATCCTGGCTCTCGCCCTCCTCGCCGCCGCCTGCACGAGCAGAGACGATGCCGGCGACGTGGCTTCTCTTACACCTGTCGAGAATTCGCCGACCGCAGATATTGTGGGCTCGATAGACGACGAGCAGGCATTGATCAACTTCAGCGCCTGCATGAGAGATCAGGGTATGGACTTCCCCGACCCGATCGTCGACACCGACGGCTACCCGCGGTTCGACTTCGCGAACCCGGAGGACATCGACCGTGACGCCCTCTTCGAAGCCGGCGAAGCGTGCCGTGACCACCTCGAAGGCGTCGTACTCGGACTCCCCGACTTCGATACTGCAGAGTTCAACGACACGTTCCTCGAGTATGCGACGTGCATGCGCGAGAACGGATTCGAAGAGATCCCGGATCGAATCGACCTGACCGCCATCATGCGCGGCGAGGAGATCTCGATCGATCCGACCGATCCGGACTTCATCGCTGCCGATGAGCAGTGTCGGGACATCTTCGCCGAGTTCCGTGCCGGAATCGGCCGGGGCAACTGAGCCCAGAAGCTCCCACGTCGCTTCGTCCTCGGGTCTCTAGGATGGCCATGTGGATCGCATCGCTCGGATCATCGTTGGACACAGCCGTCAGATCATGGTGGTCACCGCCCTGATCAGCCTCCTCTCGGTGG
>JAMBLK010000345.1 GCA_023336855.1 Actinomycetes bacterium | reverse complement strand
TCGACGGCATCGGAGACACCCTTGACGGCCGAGACGACCGCGTCCTGGATCTGGGCGACCTGATCTTCGGACATCCTGCCGGCGAGCTTCTGGTCGAGATAGGCCCGGATCTCCTCTTCGGACATGCCGGCGAACTTCTGCTTCTGGTTGACGACAAGCGCCACCATCGCGCCGATTCCGGCGGCGAGCAGGACGAGAATCAGAGTCTTGAGTGAGAACAGTCGGCGCATGAGACCTCCAGGTCGATGAACCCCACAGCCTAACGAGTTGCGTCGTCACCGAATCAGACGAGTCAGCTCTGATCCCGGCTCTTCTTCCGACGACGGGACATCCATCGCCAGATCCAGCCCAGCACAACGCCGAGAGCGAGGAAGATGACGGCAACCAGCCACAGAGGAAATGCGAAGGAGAGGAAGAGGAACTCGACCTCTACCTCCTCGAGGTTCTGGAATATGAAGATCACCAAGGCGACGAGAATCACGGCCGAGACGATCATCCCGAACCCGATCTTGTCGTTGAACTTGTGAGCGTTGGCCGGCTTCTCGTCGGTCATGATCCCTCCCGTACAACTCGACACTGAGCGTACCAGTGGCCGGGTTGCCGGAAATCCCGATGAATTGCACGCGTGTGATTTAAGGTCAGCCCACCGTGGAGACATTTGGAATCATCGTTGCCTGGCTGTTGATCGGCCTCATGGTGACCGGCTCGGCCACCCTCTTCTGGGTGTCCCAGCGCTGAAAGTCCAACCGAGACGCGAAACAGCCGGGATCAAAGACCCCGGCTGTTCACTGACTGCTCCAGTACGAACCCGGAGCGTTGTCCTATCTCGTTATCGGTGTCTCCACACGATGCGACCCTTCGTCGGATCGTAGGCTGAAACCTCGACCTCGACTTTGTCGCCCGCGATGATCCGGATCCCTCGACCACGCCGCATCTTTCCTGATGCGCGCGCAACGATCTCGAGACCCGAATCGAGCCGCACCTTGAACTCAGCGTTCCGGAGCGTCTCGACGATCACGCCCTGCGTGCGGAAGGTGTCGTCGCCTCGTGCCATATCGGGTACTACCGACGGGGACGGGCCTCGTTGACGGTGAGGGCCCGGCCTTCGTGCTCGAAACCGTTGAGTTCTTCAATGGCCTTCTTGCCTTCGTCGGCATCGGGCATTTCGACGAAACCGAAGCCGCGTGAGCGGCCGGAGTCACGGTCGTTGATGATTGCGGCCGAGTCAACGGCCCCGTACTCGCCAAAAAGCTGCTCGAGGTCAGCGTTCGTAGCGCGGAACGAAAGGTTCCCTACGAAGATGTTCATTTCTTGTGCCTCCAATGGGCGTCGATTCGCGAACCACTGTGGTCCGCACACGGGCGGGTTTTGTCGACCTGCCTCGAACCAACAAGTGCCACGGCGGCAGCGGACATCCCTCTGTGCACCGGAACCATAGCCCTCTCTGCGCCAACTCGGCTACTAGTCGACAATGATGGCCGTCCCATAGGCGACGATCTCAGCCATCCCCTGCTGCTCGCCCATGTCGGTCGAGTCGAAACGCAGACCAACAATGGCATTCACACCGAGTCCCTGAGCGTGCTCGACCATCCGTTCGACAGCGACGTGCCGGGCCTCCTCCAACGCCTCGGTGAACTGTTTCACTTCACCTTTCCGGAGTGCCTTGATGGAACCGGAGAACCCTTTGGAGAATCCCGTCGAGCGCAAGCTGGTTCGGCCCGGGAAGCAGGTCCACGACCGCCGGGTCGAAATTGGGGTGACGAATTCGGCACCGAGAGGATCGGCCACGATTCGGCGTCGGGAGTCGGCGGCGAGGCAATCATCGGAACGGAACGGAACGCCTGACGGCGGTAGGGTCCGATCGATGGCAACCGCAACACCGGCACGCAACGACCAGCGCACCATCTTCGGGTGGGCCATGTACGACTGGGCGAATTCGGCGTACATCACAGCCGGCAGTCTTGTCTTCGCCATCTACTTCGGGGACACGATCTTCCCCGAAGAGGGGTTCTCGATCTTCGGGCGACCGGTGGGGGCAGAAGCGTTCTTCGGCATCATCATCGGGATAGGAGCCTTCGCCCTCTTCCTCGCCATGCCGATTCTCGGCGCCATCGCGGACTACTCGAATGCGAAGAAGCGCCTCCTCCAGACGTTCGCCTACACGGGCGCCGTCTTCGCTGCCCTGACGGCGGTACCGGGAGCCGGCGATCTCGGTCTCGCCATCGTCGTTGCTCTCATCGCCCAGGTCGGATTCGTGTCCGCGAACGTCATGTACGAGGGGTTCCTCCCGGAGTTGACGACACCGGACACGATCGACCGCGTCTCGGCCAGAGGATTCGCACTCGGCTACGCGGGCGGCGGGATCCACCTGGTGCTCTCCCTCGTCCTGCTGTTCTTCGCCGAACCCATGGGGCTGAGCGAGGACATCGCCCAACGGATCGTCATCGTATCTGCGGCAGTCTGGTGGGCGGCGTTCGCGACCTTCTCCTTCTCCCGGTTGAGCGATGGCGGGAACCGCCCGGACCTTCCTCACGAATACCGGGCCACGCCCCGCCCGGTTGCCTATGCACGGCTCGGAATCGGACGGATCTGGCGAACGACCCGACAGCTGATCGGCTTCCCTCAACTGCTGTTGTTCATCGTCGCATTCCTCTTCTACAACGATGGCGTTCTGACGGTCATCAAGATCACCCCTGTCTTCGCGTCCGAGACACTCGAACTCTCAACCACCACGATCGCCGCAGTCTTCGTTGTGATCCAACTCGTCGCATTCTTCGGTGCTCTCGCGTTCGGTTGGTTGGCGGGGAGGGTCGGGGCGAAGAAGGCGATCCTCGTCTCGATCGTCGGGTGGACGTTCGTCACCGTCGGTGGATACTTCCTGCCCGTGGGTCAGGCCGGCGCCTTCCTGGCTGTCGGGGCACTCGCCGGGCTCGTTCTCGGCGGGGTCCAGGCGCTGTCGCGGTCGCTCTACGGGTCAATGATCCCCGAAGATGCCTCCGCCGAGTTCTTCGGTTTCTACTCCGTCTTCTCGAGGTTCAGCGCAATATTCGGACCTCTCATCTTCGCTGGGGTTGGCATCATCACCGGATCGGCCCGGCTCTCGATTCTGTTCCTGACCGCCTTCTTCATGATTGGCGGGTCGCTCCTTGCGGCGGTGGACGTCGACCGAGCACGAGCCTCTCGGACCGAGTGGCTTCTGGACTGACCAGCACCATGCCCGATGAGGATGCCACTACCCAACTCCCGCCATCACAACTAGTTTTGCTGTCACCTTGACAACGCCAGACGCCAACGACACAACTCAGCCAGCCCGAAAGTTGCACCGGTCGCTCGGTCTCTATGCGGTCATGACGATCTCGATAGGAGCCATGATCGGGTCCGGGATCTTCGTACTGCCCGGCCTCGCCTTCAAGATCGCAGGCCCCTCAGTTGTGTTGGCGTTCTTCCTCGCCGGTGTCGTCGTTCTACCGGCAGCCCTGTCTCAATCCGAGATGGCGACCGCCATGCCGGAAGCCGGAGGCACCTACCTCTACATCGATCGTGCGATGGGACCGCTCATGGGAACGATCGCCGGATTCGGCGTGTGGTTCTCCCTAGTCTTCAAAGCGTCGTTTGCCCTCGTCGGCCTCTCGGCGTATCTCGAGTTCTTCGTCGAACATCCGGAACGCCCGGTCGCGGCGGTGCTTGCGGTTCTACTGATCATCGTCAATCTCATCGGCGTTCGTCAGACCGCCGGATTCCAAGCAGCACTCGTCTCGATCGTTCTCGTTCTCCTCGCAGGATTCGTCATCCTCGGGGCGCCGAACACCGAACCGGCGGCGTTCGAACCCTTCCTCTCTGAAGGATGGAAGGGCCTTTTCTCTGCCACGGCGGTTGTCTTCGTTTCGTACATCGGCGTCACGAAGGTCGCCAGCGTTGCCGAAGAGGTCAAACGCCCGGGGCGTAACATCCCGCTCAGCATCCTGACGTCGGTCGGTATCGCGATGCTCCTGTACCCGGCCGTCGTCGCCGTGATGGTTGGAGTGACCCCGGCAGATGAACTGGCTCACACGGAGACGCCGGTGCTCACGGCCGCCACACACTTCCTCGGATCCGCCGGCACGTATGTGATCGCCGGTACGGCCGTCCTGGCTCTGCTGTCCATGGCGAATGCGGGTGTGATCGCTTCGGCTCGCTACCCGTTCGCCATGGCGCGCAACTCGCTCGCTCCCCCTTTCCTCGCTCGAATCGGAACCCGGTCCGGAGCTCCCGTCGCCGGGATCACGGTGACCGGAGTGGTGCTGATCATCCTCGTTCTGTTCGTCCCGCTCATCGAACTCGCCAAGCTGGCCTCTGCGTTCCAACTCCTCGTATTCGCCCTCGTAAACCTTGCAGTGATCGCCTTCCGCGAGGGTCATCTCGACTGGTACCAGCCGAAGTTCCGCTCGCCTCTCTATCCCGCCATCCAGATCTTCGGCATCGTTGCCTCTCTGTTGCTCCTCACGCAGATGGGGATTGTTCCTCTCCTCGGCGCCGCGGTCTTCGTCGGTGCGGGGGTCATCTGGTACCGCGTGTTCGGACAGTCCCGTGCCGTCAAAGAGTCGGCGGCCCGCGACGCTCTCCGACTGCGGGAGGACGCACGACTCGTCCAAACCAGCGCGGCGGCGGTGGCAACCGGTGGACGGAAACTCATTCTCGTCCTGATCCGACGCCCGACGCGGCCGAGCCGGCAGCACACGCTGTTCCGTCTCGCCATGCGACTGACAGTCGCTCCCGGCGGGCGCATCCATGTGATCAACTTCGATGCTCGCACACGACGCATGATCCCCACCGATGAGGATCTCGCCCAGGCACGGAAACTCGGTATCGAAGTCACAACCGAGCACTACACCGACGAGGACCGGCGCGGCATGGTGCACGCGTTCGTCGAACGCGAGGGCGTCGACCTGTTCATCGCCGACCTTCCCCAGGACCTGCGGGCATCCCGCCATGTGACAAGGGACCTCCACTGGCTCCAGGAACACCTCACCTGCGACTCGGCCTTCCTCAGAAATCGAGCCGTCGACAATATCGACAGAATCGCCGTGCTCGGTACCGGCGGACCGTACGACCCGGTGAAGGTCGAGATGGCCGACCACATCGCTCGCCACGAGGATGCGTCGATCCGATTCGTGCACCTGACATCGGTCGATGCGCCTCCCGGTCAGGCTGAGTCGATTCGCGCATACCACGAGCAACTCGGCGAGGTTCTCACGGTGCCTTGGGACGACCGGGTCAGCCCGACCAACGACCTGATCGACACGCTAACCGAACTATCACGGGGAGCGAACCTCGTCGTCCTCGGCGCACCGAGCCACCGGTTCCATCTCGTGGCGGACCTCGCCGACCGAATCGCCGAAGCCGTGGACTGTCCCGCCCTCCTCGTCCACACCCCGACCCTCGAGAAGCCGGGGCCGTTCAAGCGCGCAGTCGAGTGGTTGATTTCTTGACGGCTCGGCAGGCGTGGGAGTCCCATGGGTGCACGGTGAATCTCCGGACCGCCGCTCAGGTA
>JAMBLK010000344.1 GCA_023336855.1 Actinomycetes bacterium | reverse complement strand
GCGATCACGATCACGAGGGCCGAACCGCCGACGTAGACGGGTATGACACCAACGTAGCCGGCGATCATGCCACCGAGAGCGGCACCGACGGGCAGACCGATCCACGCCAGCGTCCGCGACGCCGCGATGACGCGGCCGAGAAGCTCAGGCGGCGTTAGGCGCTGGCGCATGGTCACCAGAGCGACGTTCACCCACGCCATCCCCGCAAAGGCAAATCCGGCGGGGATCACCGCCCAGAACGAGCGCATGATGGCGAGAGCGAGGAAGCCACCTCCAACGAGGAAGAGACCGGTCACGTACATGGTGCCGAGCGGGACCGTGGACGCTACCCGGGGGGCGAGGGCGGCGCCGATGGCGCCGATCCCGGCGTTCAGGGCGTAGAACACTCCGATGCTGACTCCGACGGTTGTGAGATCTCCGATCGTGTCGGCGGGGAGATCGAGGATCTCAGTAACGACGAAGAGAACCAGCAGGGCCTCGAGCGGTTGGAACACGAGATTCGTGAACGTTCCGCCGAGCGTGGCCCACCGCAGTCGCTGGTCTCCGAGCAGGTGCTTCAGGCCCTCCTTGAGGGAATCCATGAACGGCTCACGCGCCGTCACCGGTCGTTCGTGAACGACCTTGACTCTCGTAAGGAACACGGCAGACACGAGGAATGTCGCAGCGTTGATGAAGAAGGCGATGGCGAAACCCCCGCTGAAAGCGATGAGCATGCCTCCGGCGAGCGGCCCGATGCTCAACGTCACCATGCGGGCGACCGCCAGGTGAGAGTTGACGTCGATGAGCATGTCCTCGTCGACGACCGACGGCATCAGGGCCTGGAGACCGGAATCGAAGAACACCGACATCGTTCCGATCACGAACGCTACGCCGAAGACGAGCCAGCGGGTCCCCGCTCCATTCGCTGCCGCGAGCGCCAGTGCGATGAACACAGCGGCTCGGAGTAGATCGACTGAAACCAGGGCGAACCGGAGGTTGCGGAGACGATCGAGGAGGACGCCGGCAACGAGCCCGAAGAGGAACATCGGCAACGTCTCGGCTGCTGCGGTGAGGCCCAAATCAAGTGGTTGAGCGGTGAGAGCGAGAACGAAATAGGGGAGTGAGAAAAACGCGATGTAGTCGCCGAACAGCGACACCGCCTGGCCCCCGACCAGGGGAACGACATTCCTGCGAGCCGCACGACGGCTCTTCACGCCGAGCGGATCGTCGGTTGGGTCTTGACCGAGTGTTCCCAAATCCATGCTGGAGCGGCATGGTACCCGAGGTCCGGCACGGGGAGCGCGACTGTCGCGAAGGCGATTAGCCTGTGGAGCACGCGAACACGTTGAAGGACACACATGGCCAAATTGCAGGATCTCCCGGTGCTGATCGTCGAGTTCCGCGATCTCGCCAAGGAGTATCTCCTCCAGGAGACCGTCGGGCAGGCAAAGAAACTCGGTCGCTTCGCCGGATTCTCTCTCGGCGCAGCCGCCCTGTGGTCCGCCGCGATGATCCTGATCGGTGTCGCCGTCATGCGCGGTGTCGTTGATGCTCTACCGAACAGTCCGTATTGGGAAGCTCTCGGATATGTGATCGCCTTCGCAGTGTTCGTCGCCATCGCCGCGATCCTTGTCAAAGCCGGTCCGCGACCCGAACCGGATGATCCGACTGCACGAACGGGAGGACGGCCATGACCATCAGTCGTGACGATCTCGAAGGCAAGCTGAGAGAAATCGAAGGCGTCGTCGTCGAGACGGAAGATGAGGCGAAGCAGAACCTTGGACTCGTCGTCGGCGGTGCAGTGGTCGTCGTGGTCGCTCTGATCGCCTACGGTATCTGGCGATCACGCCGTCGCCGGATCCACATCGAGGTTTACCAAACCACATGAGTGGTCTCGGCTACGCCGTTCGTCGCTGGTGGTTCAGACGATTTCACCGGAGCGTTCGCTTCGGTTGGATGGCCGTCAGCAGCGGGGTGAAGAGCAACGACGTGCCGCGCCTGGGCATCGGTCTGGCGATGATTGCGTTCGGATTGGTAAAGGGTCGCAGTAGTCGCCGATTGATCTACAAGACTTCGATCGACGTTGACCAGGGCACAACCATTCGCGTCATGAGGGGTCGCCACCCCATCGCCGAGACGACCCCCATCCCATAGGACAATTCCAGATGCGCAACAATCAGAAGTGGACCAAGATCATCATCTGGGTCATCGTCGCGACGATGGTCCTCTCACTCGCCGTTGCGATCATCCCCGCTCTCGGAGGATGATCACCGGTTCCCCGTTCGCCCCGGGGGACGCCTGCCTGCTCTTCGACGTCAAAGGTCGGCGATATCTCATCGAGTTGATTCCCGGTCGGAGCTTTCACTCCCATCGCGGGGCGCTCCCTCACGACGAGATCATCGGATCTCCTGAAGGATCATCTCTCGAGACGACGAGCGGCGGATTCCTGACAGTTCTGCGACCGCGACTTGCCGATTACGTTCTGAAGATGTCAAGGGGAGCGAACGTCCTCTACCCGAAGGACGCGGCGGCGTTGATGGTTTGGGCGGACATCGGACCAGGGATGACGGTCCTCGAGGCCGGGACGGGATCCGGAGGGCTCACCATGATGCTGGCCAGGGCCGTTGGCCCGACCGGTCGGGTGGTCAGCATCGAGAGACGGTCTGACCACGCCACTCTTGCCAGAAGCCGGATCGCCGGGTTCTTCGGATCGGTCCCCGAATGGGTTGACCTGAGAGTGGGGGAGGTCATCGACGTTGTCGAAGAAGTCGGACCGGAGCGGATCGTGCTGGACGTGCCCGAACCCTGGGAGATGGTGGCGGCGGCCGCGGAACACCTTCCGGGCGGAGGCGGCTTCGCGTGCTACGTCCCCAACGTCCCACAAGTCGAGACGGTCCGGGCTGCGATCGCCGAAACGGGTCGATTCATCGAAGTCTCGACATTCGAGGTGATGATGCGCGATTGGTCGATAAACGGCCGCTCAGTCCGCCCCTCCCACAGGATGGTGGGACATACGGGTTTCATCACCGTTGGCCGGAAGGTGCTGGATGGCCGCCTTCAACGGCGTACTGAGTAGTGAGTACTGCGTAACGAGTACGGAGACTGTTCGACGGACGCGAAAGAGGCCGCACCCGAAAGGCACGACCTCTCTCTGGACTTACTCAGTACTCAGTACTTGATACTCAGTACCGATTCAGGCCTGCGGCCTGAATCCTACGGCTCTATGAAGATGCACTCGCCCGGGCACTCTTCGGCTGATTCAACGACGGCGTCCATTTGATCGTCGGGGAAGTTCGCGAGACCTTCAGCGCCTTGTGTGTTGCCCTCTGATGCAGCGAAGATCTTCTCGCCCTCGCGTACATACGCGAGTCCGTCGTCGAGAAGTACGAAGACGTCGGGTGCGATCTCTTCGCAGATTCCGTCGCCTGTGCAGAGATCCTGGTCGATCCAGACCTTCATGGCATGTGTCCTTTCGGGGTGTGACGGAAGAAAGATAGTCACCCGACCACCGAACAACGAGTTCATTTAGGGACCGGGGCAGGGCCATACGGCAGGATCTCTCGGGTTCCCGCAAATGGGCGTGGCGCCTACACTCGGAGGACGAGTCGCAACAGACTCGAAGGTGTCAGCGAAGAGGATTCGACCGTGAGCCAGCACGAAGACGATCAACTCAACAGGAAAGTCCTGCTCCTCGACGAGGAGATCACGGTGCTGAGGCGCCGACTCCAAGACGCACCCCGACGCGTGCGGCTCCTGGAGGAACGGCTCCTCGAGTCGAGGGGCAAGATCGCTCAGGCTGCGGGCCAGAACGAGAAACTTGCCGCCGCCCTCGAGGAGACCCGTGAGCAGTTGGCTCTCCTCCGCGAGGAGGTTGAGAAACTGACGGCGCCGCCGAATCCCTTCGGGACGATCCTGCGGCGCAACGAAGATGGAACCGTCGACGTCAACACCAACGGGCGCAAGCTCCGAGTCAATGTCGAGCCGACCGTCGAATTCAAGGCACTCGGAATCGGACAAGAAGTCATCCTCAATGAAGCGTTCAACGTCGTCGACATGCGCAGCTACGACCCCGCCGGTGAGGTGGTGACCGTCAAGGAGGTCATCTCCGAAGACCGGCTGATCATTCTGAGCAGAGGCGACGAGGAGCGAGTTGTCGGCCGTTCTCAGGTGGTCGAAGACGAACCCCTGCGCGTCGGCGACCACGTTCGTATCGATCCGCTCACGGGACTCGTCCTTGAGAGGCTCATCCGTCCCGAGGTCGGGGAGCTCGTCCTCGAGGAAGTCCCGGACGTTACGTATCTGCAGATCGGCGGACTCGGTGACCAGATCGAGGTTATTCGCGACGCCATCGAACTTCCGTATGTCCACAAGGAGCGGTTCGCCGAGTATGACCTGGCCGCGCCGAAAGGTGTGCTGCTCTACGGACCGCCCGGCTGTGGGAAGACCCTGATCGCCAAGGCCGTTGCGAACAGCCTGGCGAAGGCGGTTGCGAAGAAGGAGGGGAGCGAGGACACGCGCTCCTACTTCCTCAACGTCAAGGGGCCGGAGCTCCTCAACAAGTATGTCGGTGAGACCGAACGTCAGATCAGGCTGATCTTCCAACGGGCGAAGGAGAAGTCCGATGAGGGTGTGCCTGTGATCGTCTTCTTCGACGAGATGGACTCCCTGTTCCGGACGAGAGGCACGGGCATCTCTTCGGATGTGGAGTCGACGATCGTTCCTCAGCTCCTTTCGGAGCTCGATGGGGTCGAGGCGCTCAAGAACGTCATCGTGATCGGTGCATCGAACCGAGAAGATCTCATCGACCCTGCGATTCTTCGCCCCGGCCGGTTGGACGTCAAGATCAAGATCGAACGTCCCGGCAGGGACGCCGCCGGGCAGATCTTCGGTATCTATCTCACCCACCACCTGCCATACGACGGCGCCGAACTGGCTCGCCACGACGGTGACCTCGACGCGATGTTGACCGAGATGGTCGATGCTGTCGTCGCGAAGGTGTATCGGGAAGACGAGGACAACCGGTTCCTCGAAGTGACGTACGCGAACGGCGATCGCGAGATTCTGTACTTCAAGGACTTCGCATCGGGAGCGATGATCGAGAACATCGTGCGTCGAGCGAAGAAGGAAGCCATCAAGCGCGAGATCGCCGGGGGAGAGAGCGGTCTGCGCACTGCCGATCTCCTTGCATCCGTGACACAGGAATTCCGCGAGCAGGAAGATCTGCCGAATACGACCAACCCCGATGACTGGGCGAAGATCTCCGGGAAGAAGGGCGAACGGATCGTGTACGTCCGGACCCTGATCGAGGGAGATCGCGACAGTCGCGCGGTCGAAGCGGTGACCCCGGGGCAGTACCTCTGAGAATCCATGGCGCTGCGTAAGGTCCTCGGTACCGAAACCGAGTTCGGGATCACCGTTCTCAACCAGGCCGGCTTCAACCCGGTCGTCGCCTCCTCGGCAGTGGTCAACGCCTATGCAGGGAATCGTTCGAGGATCCGCTGGTCATTCGATGAGGAGAGTCCGGGGCGAGATCTGCGTGGACGTGGAGCCGTCGACAGTCCCACCATCGATTCCGATACCGCACTCGTCAACACGGTCCTCACCAACGGGGCGCGCTTCTACGTCGATCATGCACATCCCGAGTACTCCAGCCCGGAGTGCACCGATCCGCGTTCGGCCGCCTTGTACGACAAGGCGGGCGAATGGGTGTTGGTCGAAGCAATGGCAACTGCACAGGAACTGCTCGGCCCGAACGAACGGATGGTCATCCACAAGAACAACACCGATGGCAAAGGCAACTCGTACGGCTTCCACGAGAACTACTTGATCGCTCGCTCGATCCCGTTCGACGCGATCGTGACGCAACTCACAGCGTTCTTCGTCACACGCCAGATCTTCACCGGATCCGGCAAGGTCGGCTCGGAGAACGGGCGTCCCCCGGTCGACTATCAGATCACGCAGCGTGCCGACTTCTTCGAAGAGGAGGTCGGACTCGAGACCACGCTCAAACGACCCATCATCAACACCCGCGATGAACCCCACGCGGATCCCGCGCGATACCGGAGACTGCACGTCATCATCGGCGACGCCAACCGAAGCGAGATCCAGACGTTCCTCAAACTCGGAACAACGGCACTGGTCCTCGATGCGATCGAGGACGGCGCACTCAACGACGCGATCGAACTCGCCGATCCCGTGAACGACGTCTGGTCCGTCAGCCACGACCCAACTCTCCGCTACTCGATGGAGACGGTGGGACATGGTCGACTGACGGCACTGGAGATCCAGGCGGAGTACCTCCAGGTGGTTCGGGAGTACGCCAGGGCGAGAGGTGTGGACCCGATCTGGGTGGAGGTCCTCGACGAGTGGGAGACGATCCTTATCGACCTGGAGAGAGATCCCCTGAGCACGGCCGACCGGCTCGATTGGACGGCGAAGCTACGAGTCCTCGAGGCCTATCGGACTCGTGATGGCCTCTCGTGGGACCACCCGAAGCTCCGCCTGCTCGATCTGCAGTATCACGACATCGATCCAAGAAGAGGCCTGTATCAGCGCCTGGTGGATCGAGGAGCGATGCGGCGACTCTTCAACGATGAGGAGATCGAATCGGCGGTCGCTGAGCCTCCGGAAGATACGCGGGCATACTTCAGGGGGATCTGTGTCCGCAGGTACCCGGATGAGTTGGTGGCTGCCAACTGGGATTCTCTCGTCTTTGACATCGGTGAAGAGACGCTCAAACGCGTTCCTATGATGGAACCGTTGAGAGGCACGAGAAGTCTCGTGGCAACCATGCTCGATGCCTCGCCGACCGCGGCAACGATGATCCGTGCCCTTGGAGGGAACGATGGCTGAACAAGAACGAACACAACGATCTTCAGACCGTACCGGTGCTAAAACCGACCACGATGAGATCGAAACGGCCGGCTCCGCTGAGGAGATCGGTGAGCGAATCGACGACCTGCTTGACGAGATCGACACCGTGCTCGAAGAGAACGCTGAGGAGTTCGTGAAGAACTACGTCCAGAAGGGCGGCCAATGACCAACGCCCTGCCGCTGTCTCCCCTCGATGGGGGCATCGTCCCCGCGGCGAGTTTCGCCTCGTTGTTGGACCGGCACGATCTTGCCCCCACGTGGGACGTTCCCCACGGTTCGCTCGAGGTTCCTGAGGCCACGACGATCCTTGCGATGCGTTGGGCCGACGGTGTCGTCATGGCAGGTGACAGAAGAGCCACTGCCGGGAACGTCATCGCACACCGTCGGGTCAAGAAGGTCTACCCCGCGGATGACCGTTCCGCCGTTGCCATCTCGGGGACGGCCGGCATGGCACTGGAACTCACCAAGCTGTTCCAAACGGAATTGGAGCACTACGAGAAGATCGAGGACATGCGGTTGAGCCTCGACGGCAAAGCGAATTTCCTGGCACGATTGGTGCGCGGCAACCTTCCGCTCGCATTCCAGGGACTCGTGGTTGTGCCGCTCTTCTGCGGTTACGACGAGCAGGAAGAAGCTGGGAAGCTCTACAGCTACGACGTGGTTGGCGGTCGATATGACGAACAGGACTACGCCACCACCGGGTCCGGTGGATCCGAGGCACGAGCGTTTCTGAAGAGCGCCTGGACCCCCGGACTCGCCGAGCCCGCCGCCATCAGGGTGGCCGTCGAGGCACTCGTGGCTGCCTCTGAGGAGGACGCAGCGACGGGTGGGCCCGATCCGAAGAGGGGCATCTATCCGAACATCGTCACCGTCACGGCGGATGGCTACCGCGAGGTTCCCGATGAGGAGATCGCTCCGATCGCGATCGATGTGATGGAGGGTCGACCATGACGATGCCGTTCTACGTCCCGCCCGAACAGCTGATCAAGGATCGGGCCGAGTTCGCACGGAAGGGGATCCAGCGTGGTCGCCCTATCGCGGTCGTGGAGTACGACGGGGGAATCCTCCTGATCGGTGAGAACCCGAACCGGTCGTTGCACAAGACCGGCGAGATCTACGATCGTGTCGCCTTCGCGGGTGTCGGTCGATACAACGAGTTCGAGATGTTGCGTGTCGCAGGTATCCGATACGCCGACGTCAAGGGATACGCATACGCCCGTGGAGACGTAACGGCAAAAGGCCTCGCCAACGCCTACTCCCAGACGCTTGGACAGATCTTCACACATGAGGTGAAGCCCTATGAAGTCGAAGTCGTAGTCGCTGAACTCGGCGACGACGACAACCACCTCTTCCACGTCCGCTACGACGGCACGCTGCGTGACAAGCAGGACTTCGCCATCCTTGGCGGCGATGAGGATCGCCTGACTGAGGAGATCGGAAGCAGCCATCGGTCGGACATGGGCCTCGAGGACGCGATCGCTTTGACGACGAGATCGATCCAGGACGCCACCGAGAATGAGATACCCCCCGGCGATTGGGAGGCCGGTGTGCTCGACCGTTCGCTCGGTCGTAGAAAGTTCCGCCGGCTCAGCATCGACGAGATCGCTCCGCCGACCTGACCCGGCACAGACAGGCGCTAAAGTCGGAATTCCGCGACGACGGCCCGTGCCTGGGCCATGTGATTCTCGTCTACCCAGAGCTCGACCTCCGCGAGGCCGCCGACACCGACGGGATACGGACCCGAGAGTTCACCGTGGACATGTACCGAGATGCCCTCAGAACGAAGCTGGGCGGCCAGGAGGTTCGCCTCGTTGGGATCTCCTATCCGTACGAGGGGCTCCAGGGGACCCGGGGGATGCTCGTGTGGATCGCGCTTCTTCATGGTTCGATTCTTGCAT
>JAMBLK010000343.1 GCA_023336855.1 Actinomycetes bacterium | reverse complement strand
TCGGGCAGAAGCAGAAGGCGCAGGATCAGGCCACGCTCCTGGTTCACGGCCGGGGCGATGATCGGCCCTGGTGTGAGGCCTGCCTCGCCCGCCCGACGCAGGATCGACTTGATCCGCACCGCCCCGTACTGCAGGTACGGCCCGGTCTTCCCCTCGAACGACGTGAAGCGATCGAGGTCGAAGATGTAGTTCGACGTGCGATGGTTCGAGAGATCTCCGAACTTCAAAGCACCGAGACCGACCTGCCTCGCGATCCGATCGCGCTCGTCGTCCGGATAGTCCTGAGCGATCTCGGCTTCGTCGAGTCGTGCACGGGCAGCGTCGGTGACGATCTTCATGAGATCGGCGAGACGCAGCACTCCGCCCTCGCGGGTCTTGAACGGCGTCCCATCCGGTCCGTTGACGGTCCCGAACGCGGTGTGTTCCAGTCCGACCGAATCCGGAGCGATTCCCGCAAGACGGGCGGCCCGGAAGACCTGCTCGAAGTGGAGTCCCTGGCGAGCGTCGACGACGTACAACATGAGGTCGTAGCCCTCCTCGACCCTTTGATCGAGCGTTGCAAGGTCCGTCGTGGAGTAGAGGTAGGAGCCATCCGAACGGGTCAGCAGCAGCGGTGGCATCTCCGTCTTGTCGTCATCCCTCCCTACCTGGACAACGATCGCACCGTCGGACTTGAAGGCCAGGCCGTCATCGTTCACCAGCCGATCAACGAGCGGTGCGAGCCGTTCGTGGACGGTGCTCTCTCCACGCCACAGGTCGAACTCGACACCGAGTGCGGCAAAGTCCTTCTTCTGCTCCGCAACCGAGACGTCGTGGTAGTGCTGCCATAGAGCAAGGTATCCGGGCCTGCCATTCTGGAGATCGAAGGTCGCCTGCCGGGCGCGTTCCGCCTCCTCGAGATCGTTCTTGCAACGCTCGACAACGATCGGGTACATCTCAGAGAGGTCATCGAGCGTCACCGGAGAGTCCTCTGGATATGGACCGGTGCACTCGGCGTCGAAATACGGCAGGTCCGATTGCCGCCGTTCAAGTTCGATGATCAACTGCCCGATCGGCATGCCCCAATCGCCCATGTGGATGTCACCGTCGACGTCGTGCCCGGCAACCCGGAAGAGGCGCTTGAGACTCTCGCCGATGATCGACGCACGGAGATGCCCAACGTGCATCGACTTGGACATGTTGGGACCGCCGTAGTCGACCAGCACCTTCCGCTTGGGATCAGGCGCACCGATTCCGCATCGGTCGCCATCCTCCATGGCCTGTGCGTAGCCGGCAAGGTATCCGTCGGTCACGGTGATATTGATGAAGCCGGGACCGGCGATGTGGAGCGACGCGTAGATGCCACGGTCCGTCAGACCGTCGAGGACCGACTGTGCGAGATCACGCGGATTGCGCCCGGCACGTTTCGCCGCAGCGAGCGCGCCGTTGCACTGGTACTGAGCGAGCTCTGGCCGCTGGGACGGAACGACGAGCCCTGCAGAGCGGTCGACGCCGGCGACTTCAAACGCGTCACCGAATCGTTGAGAGAGATCTTTGAGAAGAGACATGGCACCAATCAGCAGAGAGAGTTGTAAGGACCCGGAGGTTACAATCGTTTGTAGCGCCCCAGTAGCTCAGGGGATAGAGCACTGGCCTCCGGAGCCGGGAGCGCAGGTTCGATTCCTGCCTGGGGCACCAAGACCGCCGTCCGTTACCTCACCCCCCGATCCCTACCCGGGATCGGATCGCGGCCATC
>JAMBLK010000342.1 GCA_023336855.1 Actinomycetes bacterium | reverse complement strand
GGCGACAACCAGGGTGGCGTAGTCGAGAAGCCAGTTCGACACGGCGACCGCGAGCGCCTTGTGCCACCGCTTCCCGAGAGAGGAGACAACCTCAGCACGGCGCTCGAGGATGTCATCGGTTGTGAGCGACCAGTCCTTCTTCAACAACCGGCCCGCCCATGCAACGACACGTTCGACGACCCAACCGACAGCACGGACGGGCCTATCGAAGGCCACCATGGCGACCGTGACACTGAACATGACGACGAACATGACGGTCCCCGCGATCGCCACGGGGAGCATGCCCTCCGGGATCGGCGCCGAGACCACGGCGATGACGACGGCCACTGCAGGGAGGGCGAGAAGGACGAGGTTCGAGAGAATTCCGACGGCGGCGAGCGCGGTGATCGCCGTACCCATCGGCACCCCGGAGACCGCCAGCATTCGGAAGTAGAAGGCGCCTCCGGCGACAACTCCGCCGGGGATCACCTTCACCGCGGCGTTGGACGTGAGCTGGGACGTGGCGGCAACGAACCAGGAGATGCCGGGGGCGGCGATCCGTGTGAGCGCCCACTGCGAGGCAAACGCCCCGGTCATCAACACTGCCATCAGCAGGAACCAGCGCCACTTCACGTGCTCGAGTTCCGGCGCACTCTCGGCAAGGTTCAGGAGCGTCGGCAAGAAGAAGTAGATCGAGACCATCCCGAGCAGCAGGACGAATCCGCGCAGAGCAAGTCGACCCCAGGAAGCGGGTGTTCCCTTGACGTTCTGCGTTGTCTCAGACATGACGGTAATCCCCCAGCGATATCTGAATCTAGCGACGGTTCCGTCGAAGTCGTGGCTTCATCTCGGGACTTCGCCCCACGCATCGAGCGCCGCGGAGACCCTGAACGGGCGTCCTGCAGCGATCATCCGTTCGTCCAATTGATCGATGTCTGCCAACGCAAGGAACCCGATGATCACGCGAAACATGGGTCCCGAGTCGTTCTCCGGCCACGGGGCTCCGAAGACCACGACAGCCGATCAGAACGGCGACAACGAACCCACCCCACATCAATCTGAGCCGATTGAGACCACAGCGGCCGACGTCAGGTCACGACACCGAGTTCACGGCCGGCGGCGACGAATGACGCTGCACCCATCTCGAGGTCCTCTGCACTGTGGGCTGCCGAGATCATGACCCGGATCCGTGCCTTGCCACGAGCGACGGTTGGGAACGCGATCGCCTGCGCGAAGACCGACTGCTCCTCCAACAGCTTGCGAGAGAACTCCCGGGCGAGGTGTTCGTCGCCGAGCATGACGGGGGTGATCGGCGTCTCACTCACGCCGATGTCGAATCCGGCATCGCTCATCATTGCCTTGAACGCCGCAGAATTGGACCAGAGTCGATCGACGAGTTCGGTGGAACTGTCGAGAATCTCAACCGAGGCGACACATGCGGCGACGTCCGACGGCGTGATGGCCGACGAGAACAAGAACGGTCGGCCGCGCTGCCGGAGCCATTCGATCAGTTCTTCAGACCCGGCGACGTATCCGCCGACAGCCCCGAATGCCTTCGACATCGTGCCGACTTCGACGTCGACTCGTCCGTGAAGACCGAAGTGATCGACGATGCCACGCCCGCCACGACCAACGACCCCTTCACCATGGGCGTCGTCGACCATCACCATCGCGTCGAAGTCATCTGCAGCGTCGACGATCCGGTCGAGCGGTGCGAGATCTCCGTCCATCGAGAACACCCCGTCGGTGATCACGAGAATCTGGTTCGCACCCTCCTCGCGGGCCTCAGCAAGGCGCTCGCGAAGGACACCGACGTCATTGTGGGGGTAGATCTTTCGCGCTGCTTTGGAAAGACGCACACCATCGACGATCGACGCGTGGTTCAACTCGTCGGAGATGATGACGTCTCCCGCTCCAACGAGCGCCGGGATCACTGCCAGATTGGCCGCGAAACCGGACTGGAAGGAGATTGTCGCCTCGACGCCTTTGAATCGAGCGAGCGCCTCTTCGAGTTCCGTGTGGATCGTCATCGTCCCGGCAATGGTTCTCACGGCACCGGGCCCAACGCCGTAGCGGTTGAGCGCTGCGATCGCCGCTTCGATAAGCCGCGGATCGTTGGCGAGGCCCAGGTAGTTGTTCGAGCAGAAGTTCAAGACCTTCTGTCCGTTGACGGTCAGATGCGCCCCCTGGGGGCCATCGATCGTGCGGATCGTGTTGTAGAGGCCCTGGTCTTTGAGCGCCTGGACCTCGTCGCGGACAAATGCGGTTTTCTCGGTCATGGTGCCTCCGTCAGCTCAGGGGTCCGTCGGCGTAGGTCGGATCCGGGAACATGATGACCTTGCCGCATTCACCCGATTGCATGAGTTTGAACGCCTTCTCATAGTCGTCGAGAGAGAACCGGTGTGTGATCACCGGGGCAAGATCGACGGCGCCGGAACGGATCAGTCCTCGCATCTCGAGCCATGTCTGCCAGAGCCGCCGCCCGACGATGCCGTATACCGTGGCGCCCTTGAAGATGATGTTGTCGTCGATGTCGAACGGGAACTTCTCCGACGTGAGTCCCAGAAGCGCCGCCTCGCCACCGGGTTTCAAAGACGCGAAGCCGGCTTCGAGCGCCGACGGTGCCCCGGACATCTCAAGAAGAACGTCGACCCCTTCCCCGTCGGTGGCCTCGTCAATGACGGCGGCGACGTCTTCGCGGAGCGGGTTGATGGTCCGGTCGGCTCCCATCGTCGTCGCGAGGTCGAGCCGGTAGTCGGAGATGTCGGTCGCGTAGACGGCTCTCGCTCCGAGCGCCTTGGCGACGGCGATCGCCATCGCTCCAACGGGGCCGGAACCGGTGACGAGCACCTTGCGCCCAGCGACCGATGGAACCGTTGCAGTGTGAACGGCGTTCCCGAAGTTCTCCTGGAGCGAGGCAACCGACAACGGCATGTTCGGGGGATCAGGCCACGCATTCTGGGCGGGCACCACAACGTACTCTGCGTAAGCACCGTCACGATGGACACCGAGGATCTGCGTCTTCGGGCAGAGATGACCCTGGCCTGTCCGGCACCACGCACAGATGTTGCAGACGACGTGTGACTCCGCGGAGACGAGCTGCCCGATCTCCGGTTCGGTCACGTTGGCGCCCCGATCCACGACCACGCCGGTCAGTTCGTGCCCGACCGTGATCGGGGGAGACACGTGATCGGCGGCCCACGGATTCCACTCGTAGATGTGGAGGTCGGTGCCGCAGATCGACGTCGCACGGACCTCGATGAGAACTTCGTCCGGACCCACCTCTGGGATCGGGATGTCAACCAGATCGAAACCAGAACCCGGGCCGAGCTTCCGTAGTGCGCGCATAGGCCACAGCGTATTACGGCGCGGAGTCCCATGTTCCGGCATGAACAGGGCCGTTCGCGCGTTCCTCAGGGGTGATCGATGTGCTCCTCCCAGCTACAGATGCTGGTGTGGCCCTTCAGTTCGGTCTCGTGCTGACCGCCGGAACTGTTGGCCTCGTCGTAACTCGCCGCAATCGAGACGTCCGCCTCCTGGTCATCGGACTGACGATTCTGCTGGTGGCCCTCATGGCCCTGAGAGCCATTCACTGAACACGAGACCAACCGTCTGACGCCTACACAGCTCCGGTCTCGAGTGGCACGATCAGTTCGGGAATGTCGTTGGCGACCCGGTTGACGAGTGTCGATACGGCGTGCTCGGCGAGATCCGGACGGACTGTTGCTGTCAGAAGGTCACTGATGATCTCAACATCCCTGATCTCGGGATCGAGCCACGGATCCCACATCGTGTCCGAGAGGATCACCGGCATCCGATCATGGATCGGCTGGACGACGTCATTCGCCTCGGTGGTGAGGATCGTGCAGGTCCGGATCCGCTCGCCGGAGTCGGGGTCCTTCCAGGAAGACCAAAGCCCGGCAAGGGCGAGCGGTCGCCGGCCGGGATCGAAGAAGTAATGGGGGAGTTTGCCGCGGTCCTTCGGCTCCCACTCGTAGAAGCCCTCCGCCGGGATGATGCACCGGCGGGCGGTGAACGAGTCCCGGAACGCCGGCTTCTCTGCTGCGGTCTCGACCCTGGCGTTGATCAGGCGTGCTCCGATCTTGCGGTCCTTTGCCCAGAATGGCAACAGTCCCCAACCGAACGTGCCGAGCTGGCGCTCACCCTCGTGCTCGGCCACGGCGTAGATCTGCTTGGTCGGAGCGACGTTCCATGAACGGAGAACGGCGTCGGTCCTGATCACGTCGACCGAGAAGTAGGCACCGTAGTTCTCGGCTTCCTGGGTCTGAACGAAGCGTCCGCACATGCGTCCGATCCTACGCCAACGCGTACCCAGGGTACGCGACGTCCTATATGGCGCAGCGAGCCCACGGAATGGTGGGTCTCCTAAGCGTTCAGGTTGGGTAGCGTCCGAGCCGATGACATCTGAGATGGAATTCGCAATCCGCTTCGGCTCGGTCTCGAAGAGCTTCGGGCCCGTTCGCGCCGTCGAAGCCCTCGACTTCGAGGCTCCGACCGGTGCGGTGACGGTCCTTCTCGGCCCGAACGGGGCAGGAAAGACCACCACGGTCCGCCTTGCCACGGGTGCCCTCGTGGCCGATCGCGGCGACATCGAAGTGCTCGGCCTCCATCCCAAGGTCGATGGGGACGAGGTTCGTCGGCGTGTCGGCATCGTCCCACCGAAGCCCGCTTTCTACGATCAACTCACCGGCTGGGAGAATCTTCGATTCGCGGCACAAATCTTCGGCGCAAGCGAGCGGGCTGCGCTCGATGCCGCTGAGCGATTTGCGATCGATCATGCTCTTCTCCAGGAAGTCGGCGGCTACTCAACGGGGATGCGAACCCGCCTCGCGCTGGCCCGGTCGGTCATCCATGACCCCGAGGTCCTCCTCCTCGACGAACCCACGGCCGGCCTGGATCCGGAATCATCGCGCAACGTCCTCGAGTTGATCCGCGAGCTCGCCGGTCGCGGTCGAACGATCGTGTTGTGCACACACCTCCTCCACGAGGCTGAGGGAATCGCCGATCAGATCGTCCTGATGAACAACGGCCACGCGCGGATTTCGGGATCACCCGAGGAGCTCACCGGCCGCTACCTCGCCGACCCCGTCGTCCTCTTCGACGCTGAGGACCGCGCCACCCTCGAGTCGATCGCCGACCGACATGGAGTTGTGTCCGTGTCATGGAATGGGGCCGTTCATGCCACGCTCGCCGATCACGACACACTTCCCGATCTGATCGCAGAACTCGTTCGCGACGGAGTACGGCTCACGAGAGTCGAGCCGATCATGCCGTCTCTCGAAGAGCTCTACTTCGCGATGCAGCGGACTACCCCGGAGGAGCCGTCGTGAGGTGGAGTCATGTCCGTGCGATCGCCGGAGCGGATCTGCGCCGCCTCTTCAAGAGCAAGGACTACTGGATTCCCCTCTTAATCATGGCGAGCCTCTTCTTCGTAGTCATCCCGTTCATCATGCTGACCGTGATCAGCCAACTCGAAGGCACGCCGTTCGTCGACCAGGTGACAAGCGTCATCGGAAACCTTCCTGCACAAGTCAATGCAGTGGCCCAAGGCGATACTCCGGTGGCGAGAGCGTCGTACATCGCTGC
>JAMBLK010000341.1 GCA_023336855.1 Actinomycetes bacterium | reverse complement strand
CACCTATCCATCGATACCGACGGGTGGGTGCGCTTTCGCCTCCTGACCGAACCATCCTTCCGCCGGGCGACCGTGGTCACCGACGACGGTGTCGGACACGACATGGAGCGCCTCTTCGACGAACGGTCGACTCAGGTCTGGGAGACGGTGATCAAGATCCCCGACGGAACTCGATTCACCTTCGCTCTCGAGACCGGTGACGGCCGACCCGTCTACCGCGTACCTGCCGGGATCGGCAACGCTGTAGAGCGTCTCGACCGCTGGACCTTCAACCGATCGACGACCCGTACCGTCCTAACACCGGCGTGGACACACGGCATGGTGATGTATCAGATTTTCCCGGAGCGATTCCACAACGGCGACGCCGAACTCGACCCCGAGGATGTCGTCGCGTGGGGGACCGATCCGGCGTGGCTCGGCTTCCAGGGTGGCGACCTCGTCGGTGTCACCGAGAAAGCGGACCACATCGAGAGTCTCGGCGTGGACTGCGTCTATCTCAATCCGATCTTCGAATCACCTTCCACCCATCGCTACGACGCGATCGACTACCACGCCGTAGATCCTGCCCTCGGAGGCAACAGCGCTTTCCGTTCTCTGGTCGACGACCTGCACAGTCGAGGTATCCGGATCATCCTCGACGCGTCCTTCAACCACTGTCATCCGAAGTTCTTCGCGTTCGCCGATGTGATCGAGAACGGCCCGTCATCCAGCTACGCGTCGTGGTTCAACGTCACCGACTGGCCGCCCCGCGTCATCGTTCGCCCCGACCGGATCGCTGCAGAGGGCTATCGCGACCTCGACGAGTACATGAACTACCTCGAGCGGTTCGCGGCAACGTCGGGCGTCGGCGTCGAACAGGCCACTGACCATGGACCCGGGGTCGAAGCCACCTACGAGGCTTGGTACGGCGTGCCATCCCTCCCCCGCGTCAATCTCTCCGATCCGGACGCTCGCGGCTACTTCCTCAACGTCGCTCGCCACTGGATCACCGACGGCGGAATCGATGGGTGGAGGATGGATGTCGCTCGATACGTCGACTTCGCCTTCTGGCCCGAGTTCAGAGACACCGTCAAGGGGGCGAACCCGGATGCCTACTTGATCGCCGAGATCATGGGCGATGCCTCTCCATGGCTGCAAGGTGACACGTTCGACGCCACGATGAACTACACGTTTCGGCAACTCGTCATCGACTTCGCGGCGAAGCACACCAGCACCGGAGTCGACCTGGCCGACGGACTAGCCCGCATGTATGCGGCGTACTCGCCCGAAGCAGTTGCCTCTTCTCAGAATCTGCTTAGCAGTCACGACACGGCACGGTTTCTCCACGAGGCGCAAGAAGACGCCGATCGGCTCCGTCTCGCCACGGTGCTCCAGATGACTCTCCCCGGCTCACCCGGCTTGTACTACGGCGACGAGATCGCCATGACCGGAGGGGAGGAGCCGGGATCCCGGGGCGCTTTCCCCTGGCACAGTCCAGGCGACTGGGACCGCCGCCAACTCGAAACCGTCCGGTCTCTCGCTGCCCTACGCCGCTCTCATACAGCGCTGCGCAGCGGGAGTCTGGAGGTCGTTTCCCGGACCGAGAACGGAATCGCCTTCGTGCGATCCAATGAGTCGAGCCGTGTTCTGGTGGCCGTCGACCGCGGCGAGCGTCCGGGAACGGTCACAGTCCCGGTGACGTCCGAACACCCGGAAGTCCTTTGGGGCTCAGGCCACGTATCTGCAACCAGCGAGTCGGTCGTGATCGACGGAATCGCCGGTGCAACAATCGTCAGCCTGAGCCCTCCGAATCGGGCCGACTCATCCGGCGTCTGAGCAGGAACGGAAGGACCGCCAGCAGAACGAAGCCGATCACGGCAATGACCACTATCAGGGTCTGGCTGTTCGCAGATTTGGATTCGACTCCAAATGCCGACGCGATCGCTCCAACGAGCAATCCTGCAATGAGAGCGATGGCTGCTGATGCGAGGAGCCACACGAGGTAGCCGACGATGAGCTTCCAGATCGCGACGTCTTCGTCCATCAGCCGGTGACGAAGCGAAGCGTCAGCGGGTACCGGTAGAACTCCCCGTTTGCCGCCTTGACCCCGGCGATGATCAT
>JAMBLK010000340.1 GCA_023336855.1 Actinomycetes bacterium | reverse complement strand
GGGAGGGTGTGGGCCATCTGCGCTCCGCCGTATCCCGCGACGAACGCGACGATTCCGAGCAGGAACACGATCCTGCGATCAGTGGGTGAGAAGGGTTGTGTCGGGTTGAGGAACTGTGGGAGCGACATTCGTGAATGTTGGGGATCGGGGGGGACGTGGAGAGCCTACCGCCGGCGTCGCCGAAATCCGCTCGGGAACAATTAGGGTGCGGTTACCGTTCTCGTCCACGGTGGTCGCCCGGAGGTTCCTTTGACCGAAATCAATCTTGTCGCCGCGGTATTGGCAGGTGCTGCGTCGTTCCTGTCGCCGTGTGTGCTTCCGCTGCTTCCTGGATATATCTCCCTGATGTCGGGCTACTCGATGCAGGAGTTGTCCGAGGGAGACGTGTCGATGCGGCGCGTCGTCGGCATGACGGGTCTGTTCGTGCTCGGGTTCACGGCAGTCTTCGTCGGTCTCGGGGCGACGGCTACATCGATCTCTTCGTTGCTCGCCCGGCCCATCTTCAGCACTGTCGCCGGCTGGGTCATCGTGGCGATGGGCCTCTTCATCGCCATCACGGCTGTATGGACCCCGTCGTGGCTTCTCCCCGTTATGAGGGAGCGGAGGATCGAGTCGCACGGAGCCAGGAGGCTCGGTTACTTCGGTCCACCGGTCATGGGTGCAGCCTTCGCATTCGGATGGACCCCATGCATCGGTCCGTTCCTCGCATCGGCGCTGCTCCTCGGATCGACGTCCGACACGGTCGGCCAGGGGATGCTCGTCTTGTTCTTCTACTCCCTCGGCCTCGGTATTCCGTTCCTGCTTACCTCGCTGCTGCTCGTGAAGGCCTTCTCGGCGTTCGATTGGGTGAAGCGCCACTTCACGGTGATCACCGTTGTCTCGGGAATCTCGCTCGCCGTGTTCGGCCTGCTGATGGTCACCGGCCGGGTCGCCAACTTGTCGGGCTTTTTCTCGGACATGCTCGAGTGGCTCGGTCTCGAGAGTCTGTCCTTGTCCTAGTCGACGGTTCGCCTTCGTCGCTGCGCGTGACGGAACAGTCCTAACGTGGACGCATGCAGATCTCGTTGACGAAGGAACGGTTCCTCGAACTCGCCGAGCGGTACACCGTGGTCCCGCTGGCGACCGAGGTGCTCGGCGATCGTGAGACACCGGTGTCGGTGTTCGAAGCCCTCGTCGGTGATGACGACGGATTCCTTCTCGAATCAGTTGAGGGCGGTGAGCGATGGGCGCGCTGGTCGTTCGTGGGATGGGACCCGGTGTTCACCCTGACCGCAACAGACGGTGCGGTCGAGGCTGTCGGTGCCGATACCGATCTTCCGAACGGCGATCCCCTCGAGGTGCTGGAAGCCCTCCTTGCTCGATTCCACACACCGGACGGCTCCGAGTGCGGGTTTCCAGGAGAGACGCCACCGCTCCACGGCGGCTTCGTCGGATACCTGGCATACGACGTCGTGCGGTACATCGAAGCGCTGCCCGAGGCGCCGCCGGACGATCGGGGACTCCCCGAGATGGTGTGGCACGTCGGCGGTGGGCTCGCAGCGATCGATCGACT
>JAMBLK010000339.1 GCA_023336855.1 Actinomycetes bacterium | reverse complement strand
GTTTGTCATTCTCGACCCGCTCCCGGTTCCGTGAACGGTGGAGCATCGACGATCGAATCGCGGGCCTGTGGATCTGCGTCGAGTGGTGACCATCCGACGACGATCTTCACGAAGTCGAGTTGCGAGAACGCTGCGGCCGGATCGACGGTGGTCCTCAGAGCGAATCCGACGTCTGCCGATTTCGTCTCGTCGGCGAAACCGACAACGATCCCGGGCGGGAACAGGCTCCCATCGGTGAGCACGACTGCTCCCTCTCGCACGGGTTCCGTGGCGTCGAACATGTCGAGACGGAGCAACTCATCCCCCCGTCCGGTGGTCACTCCGGTCTGGTTCGTGTCCTGCAACCGCACACCTACCGAGACAAGGGGGTCGGTGATGAGGCGCACTCTCGCTGAAGACTTGGTAACGAGATCGATACGGCCGATGAGGCCGTCCTCGTCGACCACTGCCTGTCCGACAACGATCCCGTGGTCGGAGCCCCGGTCGATGAGCCGGATTTGATCGAATGTCGACGGACCGGCCGAGTAGATTCGCGCCGTCACCGTTGCAAGATCTTCCGGTGGCGCGAAGTCATTGATCGCTTCGAGTTCCGCGACCCTCCGCTCGAGAGCAGCTGTCTCGAGGAGGCGCTGTTCGAGGCGCTGGACCTCCGCCTCGAGTCGAACGTTCTGGTCGCTGAGACCTGCAACGTTGGAGATTCCGTCGACGAATCCGACGACGGGTCGGATGACCAAATCGACCCCTTGTTGAACCGGGGCCACGAGTGTCTGGGCACCGCCGCGGATGACGGTCGTGATGCTGTCACCCGAGGAGCGAACGTCGAATGTCGCGATGAGGAATCCGACCGCCAGAAGCGTTACGAAAAGCGCCGTTGAACGATCAAGTCGTCGTCCGGAAGGGAACATCAGTTTCGACCCGGGACCATGTCACCCGCGGCCGCTGGACTGGAGCACGACGTGTAGCACGTTGAACTCTTCCAGGACCGCTCCCGACCCGAGAACGACGCTCTGCAGTGGCCGTTCGGCGGTGACGATCGGCATGCCCGTCTCGTTGACGAGGCGCTGGTCGATACCGCGTAGCAATGCGCCTCCGCCGGCAAGGACGATGCCGCGTTCCATGATGTCGGCAGCCAACTCGGGGGGTGTTTTGTCGAGCGTGTACTTGACGGCGTCCACGAATGCCTCGACCGGTTCTTCGATCGCTTCACGGATCTCGGCGCTCGAAAGCACGATCGTCTTCGGCAGACCGGTGATGAGGTCACGACCGCGAACTTCGGCGGCCGGTTCGTCGGCGTATGGCCATGCGGATCCGATCGCCATCTTCACCTGCTCGGCAGTTCGTTCGCCGAGCATGAGGCTGTATTCCTTTTTGACCCACTGGATGATGGCGTCGTCGAGTTCATCGCCGCCGATCCGAATGCTCTTCGACGTGACGATGCCACCGAGCGAGATGACAGCGACCTCGGTGGTGCCGCCACCGATGTCAACGATCATCGAACCCGTCGGCTCGTGGACTGGGAGACCGACACCGATAGCGGCGGCCATCGGCTCTTCGATGGTGTAGGCCTTGCGCGCTCCTGCGTGATACGCGGCTTCTTCGACCGCCCGGCGCTCCACACCGGTGATACCCGAAGGGACGCAGATGACGATCCTCGGTCGCGCGGCGAATCGACCGGTGTGGACCTTGTCGATGAAGTACCGGAGCATCTTCTCGGTCACGTCGAAGTCGGCGATCACTCCGTCGCGCAGCGGCCTGATGGCCTGGATGTACGAGGGTGTTCGGCCGATCATCCGCTTCGCAGCCATGCCGACCTCGAGGGGCGTGTTGTCGCGCGTGTTGATCGCGACGACCGACGGCTCGTTGAGGACGATGCCCTGACCGCGCACGAACACAAGCGTATTCGCCGTGCCGAGGTCGATGGCCATGTCCCGACCTGCGAAGGACAGAAGGCTGTTCATGGGAGCGTTCCCTGGGAGTGTGGTGTCAGTGTAACTACGAGAGCGACTAGCGGTCCTAGAAGTACAGCCCGAGCTCTCGTTCGGCGCTCGCCGGTGAATCCGATCCGTGGACGATGTTCTCGGTAATGATCATCCCGAAATCTCCGCGAATGGTCCCTGGAGCTGCTTCTGCGGGGTTGGTCGTGCCCATCAGGGTCCTGGCGACAACGACGGCCGACTCACCCGACCACTGCATGGCAACGACCGGCCCGCTCGTGATGAACGCTGCCAGCTCACCGTAGAACGGCTTGTCGACGTGCTCCT
>JAMBLK010000338.1 GCA_023336855.1 Actinomycetes bacterium | reverse complement strand
TGGTCGGCGGGGGACTGTGCGGAAGCCCAGCATCGTGTCACCGGCCGGCCGGTGAACATGCATCTCGCCACCGTGGCGAACAAGACTGGACGGGTGGCGGGAGTCAACATCACCGGCGGCGACCTTGCGTTCCCCGGCGCCATTGGCACAGCTATCACCCGTGTGTATGACCTCGAGATCGCAACGACGGGCCTTCGCTCATCGGATGCGGCGACGGCCGGTCTCGACGTTGTCGATGCAACAGTGAGCGGCGGGACGATCGCTCACTACATGCCCGGGTCGGAGGCACTCACCATCCGTGTGACAGCAGAGCGCGGAAGCGGCAGGCTCGTCGGCTCTCAGATCGTGGGCGGCCGCGGCGCAGGGAAGCGAATCGATGTATTCGCCACCGCCATCTGGGACGGCATGACGGCAGGAGCGCTCGAGTGGGTCGATCTGGCCTACGCGCCGCCGTTCGCTCCCGTGTGGGATCTCATCGCGATCGCAGCCAGGAAAGCTGCAGCCGCAGCGGGTGCCTGATATCTAGCTGATGACGAGGTTCACGAGGTTCGGCGGGCGGGCGATGACCTTGCGTACCTCACCTTTGGTGAGCCATTCCTGGATCCGCTCCGACGCCATCGCTGCTGCAATGGCGGTCTCCTCGTCGATGTCCGGTGATACGTCGATGCGGTCGCGCACCTTGCCGTTCACCTGCACGACGAGGGTGACCGTTTGATCGGCAGCGATCTTCGGATCGGCCTCCGGCCACGCCTGAAGATGGATGCTCTCGGTGTTGTCTCGCAGGGACCAGACCTCCTCGGTGATGTGCGGGGCGATCGGGGCGAGTAGAACGAGGAGGATGTTGGCGGCTTCGTTCCACGCGTCGAGGTCCACCGACGCTTTGCGCCGGGCGTCGAGGAGATCGTTGCGGAGCGTCATCAACGCAGCGATGGCGGTGTTCCACTTGAACGCCTCCATGTCGCGGCTCACCTTCGTGATGGTCTGATGGGCCGAGCGTCGCAGTGCGAGCGACGAGTCGTCTGACACCGAACCCGGTTCGTACGCCGTGGTTCCGATTTTCCAGACGTCCTCGATGAACCTGCGGGCGCCGGAGATGCCACGCGAATCCCACGGGCCGCCCTTCTCCCAGTCGAAGGCGAACATCAGGTAGAGGCGGACCGTGTCGGCGCCGTAGCGTTCGACCAACTCGTCCGGATTCACCGTGTTGCCCTTGGACTTCGACATCCGCTGCACTTCGAGGTAGTGGCGCAGTTGGGTGACGTCGTTGATCCCGTCGATGCCCGGCACCTCGACCTCGGCATCTTCCGGTACCTCGACGGTGACCATCGCATCGGCGGTCCGCACCTGGAGCGAACGCTCGGTGCGGCGGATGAGCTCACCGACGATCGGGCCGGCATCGGATGCGGCGTGGTCATCGACGCGAACCGACTCGGCGACGAAGCGACCGTCGAGCCACTCACCCGCGATCACCAGACGATCACCAGGCCGTTCCTCGCCGAGGATCTGTCCCTGGTTCCTCGACTGCGTCATCGGCTCATCGAACATGCCTTCAGGGTCACGACCGTGCTCGACCATGACGCGGGCGGCGTCGTCGAAGACACCGAGATCACGCATCGCCTTCGTGAAGAACCGTGTGTAGAGGAGGTGCATCGTGGCGTGCTCCGCGCCGCCGGTGTACGTGTCGACCGGGAGCCAGTACGCGGCCTCTTCCGGATCGAACGGAGCAGTACCGAAGTGCGGCGAGAGATAGCGATAGTGATACCACGACGAGCACATGAACGTGTCCATCGTGTCGCTCTCGCGTCGCGCCGGCTCTCCTTCGGAATCGGTCGTCTCGAGGAAGCTTTCGTCGGTCGTGAGCGGACTCGGACCCCCCGTGAAGGCCGGCGCCTCGGGTAGCAACACCGGAAGCTCCGGTGCGGCTTCGATGACGCCGTCGGCGCGGAAGATCATGGGGATCGGGCCTCCCCAGTAGCGCTGTCTCGAGATGAGCCAGTCACGCATCCTGTAATTGACTGCTTCCTCCCCGATCCCGCGCTCCGAGAGCCAATCGATGGCGGCGGCGACCGACGGGTTGGCACGTCCCTTGGCATCTGTTGTCTCGACACCGTCGATCGGGCCGCTGTTGACCATCGATCCGGGGCCGACATAGGACTCGAGCATGGAGTCGCCGTCCAGCGAATCGGCGCCAACCGGCCGTATCACCGGGACAACGGACAACTCGAACTGCCGAGCGAACTCGAAGTCGCGCTGGTCGTGGGCCGGGACCGCCATGATCGCACCCGATCCGTAGGACAGGAGCACGTAGTCGGCGATCCACACCGGGATGCGCTCGCCATTGACCGGATTGACCGCATAGCCGCCGGTGAAGACACCAGACTTCTCCCGGTCGGCCTCCATGCGTTCGATTTCCGACCGCCCGGCCGCCGCGGTCCGGTACTCATCGACCGCCGCTCGCTGGCCGTCGGTGGTGAGAGCATCGACGAGGCCGTGCTCGGGGGCGAGCACCATGAACGTCGCCCCCCATAGCGTGTCGGGCCGGGTCGTGAACACGGGGATCTCGTCCCCGGTCTCAAGAGCGAAGACGACTTCGGCGCCCTCGGAACGCCCGATCCAGTTCGTCTGCATCGCCTTGACCGGCTCCGGCCAGTCGATACCCGTGAAGTCCAGCAATTCATCCGCGTACTTCGTGATAGCGAAGAACCACTGCTCCATCTTCTTCTGGACCACCGGTTGGCCCGTCCGCTCGTCTCTTCCGTCGATGACCTGTTCGTTGGCGAGCACGGTCTGGAGCGTCGGCGACCAATTGACGATCGCCTCGCCCCGGTAAGCGATGTCGCCTTCGAAGAACCGACGGAAGAGCCATTCCGTCCACTTGTAGTACTCCGGGTCACAAGAGACGGCTTCTCGCTCCCAGTCATACATGGCGCCCATCGATCGAAGCTGGCGCCGCATCCTGTCGATGTTGTCCCACGTCCAATCAGCCGGGTGGACGTTGCGTTGCACGGCTGCGTTTTCGGCGGGGAGGCCGAACGCGTCGAAGCCCATGGGGAAGAGGACGTTGAAGCCCTTCATCCTCATGAACCGGGCCCTGGCATCGGACGGGGTCATTGCGTACCAGTGGCCCATGTGCAGATCGCCCGACGGGTAGGGGAGCATGGTGAGGGCGTAGTGCTTGGGGCGATCCCAATCCACGACGGATCGGTAGAGGCCATTGGCCTCCCATCGGTCCTGCCATTCTCGTTCGATCTTCTGGTGGTCGTAGGCCATGATCCCGTTCCGGTGAGTTGAAGGCGCAATGGTAGGGAGACGCTGTCGAGTAGATCAGTAGATCGGT
>JAMBLK010000337.1 GCA_023336855.1 Actinomycetes bacterium | reverse complement strand
TACCGGATCGAGGGGGATGATCGGATCGCCACGATCGCCGGCGACGCCGTTTCGGGCCGCGATCTCGGCCGTCTCGCTCTCGGTACCGATGCCCTCGTCATCTGTGCCTATCTGTCCGGTGACGAGATCGTTCGCGACGAAGACCGGTTCCTCTCCGAGCACATCCTCGCCGGGGCGCCGCAAGCGGCGCAGATCGCGGTCGACGCCGGGGCCCGGCGCCTCGTCCTCACTCATATCAGGCAGAAGTCTGCCGAGTCGCTCGAAGCGATGGACCGCGAAGTGCGTGAGGTCTACGACGGCGGCCTCATGATCGGCCAGGATCTGATGGAAATCGAGATCTAGACGCCGAACCGACGAACATCGATATCCCACCGCTATTCGAATTTGGGACGTACTCTGGCGCTGCGCCTTCAGCGCACGTTCTCGATTTCCACCCAATCAACGAGGGGACCCCAGATGAAACGAACCATCAGTTCCGTACTCGCTCTCGCCATGGTCGCAGCACTGCTCGCGATCTTCGCGGGTGCGGCGAACGCACAAACGGATGAAGGCAAGGCTCAGCTCACGGCCGTCAACGGCATGCTCGGAACGACCGTCAGCGTCACGGCGGTCAACAACACGACCGGCATGAGCTACGACCTGGGTCAGGATCTCGCCGAGGGCGCCGACGGCGCGCCGGCCATGGTCGATCCGGGTGCCTACACCGCTACGTTCAACGACGGCAGCGCCGACATCGCCACCTACGACTTCAACATCGGTGGAGTCCAGGTCTGGACCGTGGTCTCCGGCTACGGCGACAACGGCGCTTACGCCTATTCGGTCCTGCCGAATCTCACCCTCCCGGCCGTCGTCTTCGAGAACTCGGCCTCCGTCGCCGTCGACGTCCAACCCGGGGTCGGTGAGCTCGATCCGGGTGTGCAGATGGGCAACTACGAGCCCGCCTTGTACACCCTCACGACCACAGGCGGAGCATCCGTCGATGCCGATGTCACCGGCGTTCCGGACACCTCGTACACCGACCTCATCGCCGTTGGTGACGACACGACCATCCTCTCGGCCGTCGTAACGATCGACGACCTCGCAGCTCTCCTGGCCTCACTCGAGCCCGGCACCAGCCAGGTCGCCGTCCCCGACGTCGTCGGCCAGACCGAAGCGGACGCGACGACGGCCATCACCGGCGCCGGACTCGTCGCCGCCGCAACTGCAGTACCAAGCGACACGGTCCCTGAGGGTTCCGTCATCTCCCAGGCTCCTGATGCAGGAGCGATGGTCGATGCGGGGACGAACGTGAACATCGACGTCTCCACCGGCCCCGACGCACCGGACACCGTTCCGGTCCCCGATGTCGCTGGAAAGGCGGCAGCCGACGCACAGGCCGAACTCGAGGCTGCTGGCTTCACCGTAGTAACCGAAGAACAGCCGAGCATGGACGTCGAAGCCGGGCTCGTCATCGAGACGAACCCGTCCGCTGGTACGGAAGTCGCCACCGGCGAAACGGTCACGATGATCGTCTCCTCCGGCGCAGGCGAGATCATCGTCCCAAACTTCGTTGGGATGAACCAGGACGACGCAACGAAGGCCGCCGAAGACGCCGGTCTGACGATCACCTTCGTCGAGGACCCGGAGAATCCGGACCCGGAGGGCATCGTCGCCTCGCAGGAACCCGTCGCGGGTTCGAAGGTTGAAGAAGGCAGCGAGGTCGTTGCCCAACTAGCCCCGAAGCTCGACGACGCCTGGGTGATCCTCACCCTCAACCCGAACCGTCTCTTGACGGCATCCGGGATCAACTTCCTGCCCGGCTCGACGGTCGATCTCACTGTTGTTGACGCCGACAAGGGTGCAACCGCGACCGTCCAGAGCAACGGGTCGTGGGTCACGACGGCAGACCTCTCGGACGTCCAGAACGATGCCGAGCATCTCCTGGTCGTGGGAACGGCCGCCGACGGAAGCGCCTACGAGGCCACGTTCAAGATCCCGGCGGCGGGCGAGTCCACGGACGAACCGACCGACCAGGTCCCGGTCGAGATCGAGGAAGAGAGCAGCGGCGTCTCGGTGTGGGTGTGGATCGTTCTCGGCCTTCTGGTTGTAGCGATCGTCCTGCTCGGCATCAAGATGTTCGGCGGCGGCGACTCAACCGGTGGTGATGATACAACCGGCGGAGATGCCCCGACGACGCCTGACTCGAACTAACTCGAGGTCGGCAGTACGAACAACCGATCGATCGATGGAAGCGGGGCCCTCGGGCCCCGCTTCCGCGTCCAGATCCACCGGTGACGAGGCGCCGATTCATCCCGACGAGAGCAAGGAACTTCCGGCCCTATCCGGTACCCGATTCGAGACGGACGATGAGTTGTCCAAACCGGCATCGTGGGTCACATCGGAGGCTCTCATGAAGTACCGCATCGAGCGAAGCCCTGAAGGCGAATGGATCATGGCGGATGTGTGGAAACGGGGTGCCGGCCTCTTGACCGATGCTCTGTTCAACAAGGGAACTGCGTTCACCAAAGAGGAACGACAACTGTTCGACCTCGACGGGATGCTCCCCCACCGGGTAACCGACCGGAAACATCAAGTCAGCCGCGCTTGGGAGCATCTCCAGGCAAAGGGCGACGATCCGCTGGAGAAGTACGTCTGCATGGCCTCACTCCAGGGCCGCAACGAGACGTTGTACTTCCAGGTCCTCTCCGAGCACATCGAGGAGCTGACGCCGATCGTGTACACGCCGACGGTCGGCGAAGCAGCGCTCTGTTTCAGCCACGCCTTCCGTCGGGGCCGCGGCCTGTGGATCACACCGGATCATCGGGGAAAGATCTACGACATCCTCGGGCACGTCCGCAACGAAGACGTTCGCCTGATCGTCGTCACCGACAACGAACGGATACTCGGTCTCGGTGACCAGGGCGTCGGCGGGATGGTGATCCCGATCGGCAAGCTCGCTCTTTACACCCTCGGCGCCGGGATCCATCCGGCGTACACGCTGCCGATCAGCCTCGACGTGGGGACCGACAATCCGGATCTCCTCGAAGACGACCTCTACGCCGGTTGGCAGGAGCCTCGCCTTCGTGGTGAGCCGTACTACGAGTTGGTGGATGAGTTCGTTGACGCAGTCCAGCGACGCTTCCCCGAGGCGATTCTGCAATGGGAGGACTTCCTGAAGGCGAACGCGTTCACCCTCCTTGATCGGTACCGATCGGTGTTGCCATCGTTCAACGACGACATCCAGGGAACGGGCGCCGCCATCATCGCCGGCATCATCGCCGCCTGCGACAGAACGGGGACCAGACTGACCGACCAACGGTTCTTGATGGTCGGCGCAGGGGCTGCAGGGGTGGGAATCTCGCGTCATCTCCGGCACGCGCTCGTCGCTGCCGGGATGTCGGACGAGGATCTCCCGGACCACGTGGCCGTGTACGACACGATCGGCCTGATCAGCATGGCGACCGATGGTCTTGAACCGCATCAGCACAGTGTGGCGTGGCCCTCGGAACTCGCCGAAGCGCGGGGGTTGACCGGAGAGGCGTCGGTCGACCTGATCCACGTCATCGAGACATACCAACCCACGATCATCGCTGGAGCCACCGGCGTACCAGGGCTGTTCACGGAGGAGGTGATCCGGGCGATGGCGAGGCACGTCGAAAATCCCGTCGTGATGGCTCTCTCGAATCCAACGAGCAAGTGTGAAGCGGTACCTCGAGACGTCATCGAATGGACCGACGGTCGCGCGATTGTCGCAACCGGGAGTCCGTTTGACCCGGTCGAGTACGAAGGACGAATGCACACGATCTCTCAGGCGAACAACATCTACATCTTCCCAGGAGTCGGTGTGGGTGCGCTCATATCCAAGGCGCGGGAAGTGACGGACTCGATGTTCGTCGCCGCGGCAGATGCTCTTGCTGCACGGACCATCGCAGCGAACACCGACGACAACGGTCTCTACCCGCCCCTTCGCAACCTGCGAATCATCACCCGCGACATCGCAGCAGCGGTAGCCCGAGAGGCGAGAGATGTGGGCGTCGGGCGGGACCTGACCGACGAGCAGATCGAGCAGGAACTCGATCACGAGATCTGGAACTTTGACTACCCGACGCTCCGGCCAATCTGACCCGGCTCCGCCGAGTGTATTCGGTACTGAGTACTGAGTACTGAGTACTGGATACTCCGGCGCAGCCGGGGCTACCGTTCGGGGGTCATGACCTCGATTCTCTCCCGCACGCGTTCCGCACTGGCCGCACGAGGACAGGCAGCATTCCTCGCTGCGTCTCTGCTGGTCGGAATCCTCGTTGGGTTCGGAGCGGCGTTGCTCGTCTGGGCACTTGAGTTCGTGTCGGATAGTGTCGGCGAAGCCGATGCACTTCTGGGGTTCGGGAAGTGGATGTTCCTGATCTCGATTCCGCTCGGCCTCCTGGCAGCCTGGCTGTTGAATCGGTGGGTTGGCCCCGGTGTCTCGGGAGGTGGCGTGGCAGAGACCATGGTCGCCGTGAACCTCGAAGCGGGATACGTCTCGACGAAACTGGCCCCTTCGAAGATCGTGGCGACTGCCGCCACTCTGGGCACAGGCGGCTCGGGAGGTCGAGAGGGGCCCATCGTCCTCATCGGTGGCGCCATCGGGTCATCGTTCGCGCGATACACCGGGTTCGGCCTCGATCAGGTCAAGAGCCTCGTCGCCGCCGGCGCGGGCGCAGGCATCGGGGCGAGCTTCAACGCCCCGATCGCGGGAATGATGTTCGCCCTCGAGGTGATCCTGAGTTCGTTCGCAATCCGCCACGTCAGTGCAATCGTTGTGACGTCCGTGGCGGCAGCCGTGACGACGCACACGCTTGTCGGTGAAGAGGTGTTCCTCCGCTCACCCGCATATGAACTTAGGGATCCGCGGCAGTTGATCCTCTACATCATCCTCGCTCTGCTCGCCGTACTGTTCGGGACAGTCTTCCTCCGAATCCTCGACCGTGTGAGCGTCACGAAGTTCATGTCCGTGATCCCGGGATGGATCGTTCCCCTGTTGATGGGAGTCTCCGTCGCCCTCATCGGCGTTGTGTACCCGGAGACGCTCGGCACAGGCCAGGCGTTCCTCACCGAACTGCTCTCGCTCTCGGACCATGGCGAGTTCATCTGGTGGTCGTTGTTCGCGATTGCCGCACTCAAGGCCGTCACCGCCGCGCTCACCCGCAAGGGTGGAGGCTCCGCCGGCACGTTCATGCCTGCTCTCGTGATCGGCGGCGCCGTCGGGGCCGGCTTCGCGATCCTCATCGATCCCATCTGGACTCTGTCCGAGATCGAACCCGGGGCATTCGCCCTCGTGGGGATGGCAGCGGTGCTCGCAGCGACGGCCCGGGCCCCTCTCACCGCCGTGATCCTCGTGTTCGAATTGACCGGCAGCTACGGACTGGTCCTCCCCTTGATGCTGGCGTCTGCGCTCGCGACGTTCATCGGCGAAAGAGTCCACCCCGACTCCGCCTACACGATGGCACTCGCCCGCAAGGGCATCCGTCTGCCAGAGACCGAGGACATCGACCTCCTGGACACCGTCAAAGTCAGCGAAGTCATGTCCGATGTCGACGAGACGGCATCGCCCGACATGACGCTCACAGAACTCGACGAGCGCCTCGACCGGACCCGTCACCACGGCATGCCGGTCGTGGATGATGGCGCCCTCGTCGGCATCATTACGGTTTCGGACGTCGAGCGCGCCGGCCCCGAGGGGGGATCGCGCACCGTGGGCGATGAGATGACCGTCACACCGGTCACGATCACCCCCGACCTACCCGTATCCGCTGCTCTCGCTCGGATGGCATCGCTCGGCCTGGGCCGTCTCCCCGTTGTGGCCGACGACGACCGCCGGCACCTCCTCGGCATGTTCCGTCGTGAATCTGTCGTCAAGGCCTACCACCATGCTCTCGGCACATCGACGGGCCGCCACCTCTACCGGGACCGCATGAGTGTGCGAACGCAGCCTGGAGCCGCCTTCTTCGAGGCGCCCGTGCGGCGCGGTTCGCCGATCGTTGGTTCCCTCGTGAAGGACGTCAGATGGCCGGAAGGGGCCGTGCTCGTCTCAATCCGTCGCGGCTCATCCGTGCTCATCCCACACGGCAGCACCGCCATCGAGTTGGGCGATGCGATCACGCTGTTCGGCACCGGCGAGTCCCGAGAACAACTCGGCTTCCTGATGGAACCGGAGCAGAATTCGACAATCGAGTGGAACCAGCCGTAGCGGCCCGTCCGACGTCAACGCTCGACGCAGCCGAGTCATCGTTCGATCTCGACGTCGACGACGATCACGGCGTTTCGGCAGCCGCAGCCGTCGATGTGGACGAGTCTCCCGTTCGCATCCTCCCGGCACGAATCGTCGATGACGTCGGTCGGGCTCCACTTCGAACGTCGGTCGAGTCCAGCTTTCGTCTGATCAACAAGCGAGAGTTCCGGCCAGCGCAGGATCGACTCGAGAGAATCGCGAACGTCGTTCTCGGTGAACTCCGTCCATGTCCCGGGGTCGTAGTCGATGGGGTCGGCTTCGCCGCGAGAACGTAGCTTGTATTCGATTTCGGCAGTGAACCGGACTCTCATGTGGGCCCCCTCGGCAGCCATTTTCACCATGCTCCCATCGCCTGCACTTCGTTCTGAGACCTCTCGCGACCTCAGTGCCGACGCCGACAGATCATCAGGAACAACACCGTGGTCGTCACTTGATTCCGCCGAGCGCTGTCAGATCCTCGAACCGAAATGCCTGGATTGCGGAAGCACGCTCCGCTGTTCCCCTCTCTGAACACACTTCCTTTCTGCGAAGATAACCAGGGGACCGGCAGGGTCGCTGCTCAACAGGAGATTGAACAACATGGAACTCGGAATGATCGGTCTGGGGAAGATGGGCGCCAACATGACCGAGCGACTCATCAACGGCGGACACCGCGTCGTCGGCTTCGACCTCAGCCCTGCGTCGGTACAGGGTGTCGTCGATATCGGTGCCGAGGGAGCAGGCACGCTCGAAGAACTCGTCTCCTCCCTGCCGTCTCCCCGGGTGGTCTGGATCATGGTGCCGGCCGGTCGACCGGTCGATGCCACGATCGAAGCGCTCCTCCCCCACCTCGAGAAGGGAGACATCCTGATCGACGGTGGCAACTCGAACTTCAAGGACACCATGCGTCGCGCGGAGACCTGCCGGGCCTCCGGGCACTATTTCGTCGATGTCGGCACGAGCGGTGGGGTCTGGGGACTCGCCGAGGGCTACTCCATGATGGTGGGAGGCGACGTCGACGTCGTTGAGAGCTTGCGCCCGATCTTCGAGACGCTGGCACCCGCGCCCGACAAGGGATGGGGCAGGACCGGCGACTCCGGTGCCGGCCACTACGTCAAGATGGTCCACAACGGCATCGAGTACGGACTCATGCAGGCATACGCAGAAGGTTTCGCGTTGATGGAGGCCAAGGACGAGTTCGGGTTCGATCTCGCCCAGATCGCCGAGATTTGGAAGGAGGGCAGCGTTGTTCGATCCTGGCTCCTCGATCTCACCGCAGACGCGCTCGCTGAGAATCCGTCGATGGCCGGGATCGCCCCCTGGGTTCCAGATTCCGGCGAAGGGCGCTGGACGGTGTTCGAGGCGATCGATCTGAACGTCGCGGCCCCTGTCATTGCGCTGTCGCTCATGCGCCGCATCGGATCCCGCGACGAGGTCGACTACTCGGATCGGCTGCTCTCAGCGATGCGCAACCAGTTCGGCGGTCACGCCATCAAACGGGAGTCGTGATGCGGACCGACGTCGATCGCCACATCTTTGTCATCTTCGGCGGGACCGGCGACCTGGCCCGCCGCAAACTCATCCCGTCGCTCTACCGTTTGATCACCGAGAACGGTATCGCCGACCGATGCGTGCTTCTCGGCGTCGCCACGGGTGACGTCGGCGACGACGAATACCGGGC
>JAMBLK010000336.1 GCA_023336855.1 Actinomycetes bacterium | reverse complement strand
GAGCATCGTTGCTGCATCGATCCCAACCCAACCGTCGTCGATGTTGGCGGCAGTCTCGACCACACCGGAGCGCACGACGCCCGGGATCGTGACGCCGACCGGCCCGTTCCAACCGTGGCTCTTGATAATCTGAGCGATGGCGCCCGATACGGCGTCGGGAGTTGATGGTCGGGGCGTGGGAATCCGGAGCCGGTTCGCCGCGAGAGCACCGGTCTCGAGATCAACCGGTGCTCCCTTGACACCCGATCCGCCGACATCGACACCGAACACCTGCACGGCTACGCCTCCTCCATGATGGCTCGTTCGAGACCGGCAGCATATCGGGTGAAATCGAACCCGGCCGCATCCAACGGGATCTCGAATCTGATACCGCCCGGGTATTCAGGAAAATCACCGTTCAAAGCGGTGACGCCCGGCGCGCCAAGATCATCCGCGCTTGCGGAGAAGGGCAGCAGCATGACGATCACCGGGCTCTTCGGTCGTATCGCCACTTGAACCCCTTTGAGTTGCCTGAGACGCTTGGCCAGGCGCCTCACGTCGGCCAGGGACCGTGCTGCAACGTCTCCCGGCACCGCATCCTCGAGTGCGATCACCGTAACCCCGTCGGGAACCGGGCGGAGTGCCGACCATCGACCCGTGAGCGCGATCGTTCGCTCGCTTTGAGCATCGTCGAAGACGCCAAGGTGGTTCGGATATCCGACCACGACGGTGCCATCGAAGGAGTCCGGCACCACGGTACGGCCCCGAACGCATGGCAGTTCCCTGGAGTCCGAGAGCCCAGAGAGTTCTGCCTTGATGTCCGGATGCAGGGCGCGCGACACGCCGAGGGATCCGGAGATGGCTTCACTGAGCCGCTCGATCAACAGAGCGCTAACCAGCGTCAGTGTTGACAGAGAGGTTCGTGACAGCCGGCGGACCGGGAATACGTGTCGGCGCTTCGGGAAGAACCACGTCCTCCGGCTCTTCCAATCCGTACTTCACCAGCAAGTGGTGGAAATCCCGCTGATAGAAGATCTTGCACTGCACGTCCGGATACAACTCGCGCAGTCTCCGGATCTTTCCGTTCTTCTTCGTGACGAGCTTCTGGTTCATCGTCGTGATCTCGATGAACAGGTCGTCATCCGGGAGATAGAAATCCGGTCGGAACTGCTTCGTCGCGGCTCCTGCGCTGTCCCACTCGATCGCGAAAGCCCTCGGCTCATAGTCCCAGGGAACGACGTAGAAATCGAGTAAGCGCGCGAATTCACGCTCGCTTGAATGAGCGAATTCGACCAGATCGGCCGGCTCTGCGAGAAGATCGTCGATCAGTGAACCGCTGCCGTCGATGCCTTCACCTCTTGTTCACCCGGAACCGTTCGCTCCGGGAACAGGCGGTGGATCTCACCGACAAGTTCTTCCTGGACGGGTCCGACAGCGATCCCGAAGACACCCTGGCCGCCGCGGAAGACGTCCACGACTTCCGAAGCGCTATGCGCTGCGAAGATCGTCTTGCCATCAGAGAGAAGTGTGACATCCGAGAGGGGGCTCTCCGACTCAAGCTCTGCTCGCAAAATGTCCATGGCCTTGCGAATCTTCTTCAGGGACATGCCGGCATCGAGGAGGCGCTTGACCACCTTGAGTTGGACGATGTCGGGGAAGGTGTAGAGTCGCTGGCTCCCCGATCCTGTCGCCTGTTGCATCGACGGTGTGATGAGCCCGGTGCGGGCCCAGTAGTCGAGTTGACGATACGTGATGCCGACCAGATTGCACACCTGTGGGGCTCGATACCCGTCGATGGCCTGGTCGGTTCTGCTGTCCACCATTTCTTTGTGCCTCCCAGTTCGCACAGCTTACATCGTCGTAATTCCGCCAGCTGAACTACGGCGGTGAAACTAGGACCAAAGGACGCGCGTTGTCAACAACCCTTGTGGATAAGTCGGCGCCTACACCGAAAACGACGCTACGAAGCCGAGTCGTGCTCGAAGTCTTCGGGAGTGACGTCGTCGAGGAACTCACGGAAGCGCTCGATCTCTTCTTCCTCCGTGTCGTCGTGGATCTCGATGCCGGCTTCATCGAGCAACGCCCGGGATGCGAAGACCGGCGCTCCTGCTCTGGTGGCCAGGGCGATGGCATCCGAGGGCCTGGACGAGATCGTCAACTCCTCGCCGTCGGATTCAATAACGAGGTCAGCGAAGAACGTTCCTTGGTCAAGGGACGTCACGTCCACGCGTTCGATGTCGGCACCGAGGACGTCGAGGAGCGTCTTCATCAGGTCGTGGGTGAGAGGCCGAGCGGTCTCGATCCCCTCGAGGGCAAGGGCGATCGCCGTCGCCTCAGGAGTACCGATCCAGATCGGCAGGTACCGGGTTCCTTCGCGCTCCCTGAGTAGCAGTATGGGCGTGTTCGTGGGCAACTCCACTCGAACACCGACGACTTCCATGGCTACTCGATCGCTCATGCAATCAGCCTATCACCAGGGAGCGGTTGGTCCGATGCGAAACCTATCAGCCGAAGACGCGTCGTCCGAACGAGTCCGGGTCGTTCGTGAGCACGGAGAGGTCCATCACGGCCCAGATCGATGAGACGTTTCGGTACCGCCCCTGCCAGTCCATGCCGTAGCCGAGAAGGAACTCATCGCCGACCTCAAAGCCACGGTGCTCGACGGGGACGTCCACGATCCGCCGCTTTGCCTTGTCGAGGAGGGCGACCGTCGTGATGCTTTTCGCTCCTCGTGCCATCAGCATCTTGCGCATGGTCACGAGTGTCAGTCCCGTATCGACGATGTCTTCGACGATCAACACGGATCGGCCTTCCACAGGTACGGAGAGGTCCATCGCGATCGAGACCCTCCCCTCCCGGCCGAAGCGAGTCAGGCTGAGGAAGTCCACTTCGATGGTCAGTGGGAGATGCCGGGCGAGGTCGTTGAGGAATGGGATCGAACCTTTGAGCACGCCGATCACGACCGGGTCGGGGTCGCTCAGATTCGCGGTGACCTCCTGGCCCAGTTCCGCTATCCGTCGTTGGAGGGTCGACTCGTTGATGACTTCGAGATACGGTTCGGTCATCG
>JAMBLK010000335.1 GCA_023336855.1 Actinomycetes bacterium | reverse complement strand
CGGTACAGGGTTCAGCTGGTAGCTGGGAGCTGGCGGCTGGCAGCTGCCGGTTTCCTAATCTTCCTATCCTCTGGCCCTACGGCGGTTCGGCTGACGACGGCAGACTGCGTCGGGATCGGATTCCATCGAGGGGAGAACCTGTGGAGGACCTGGCGCTGTTGCTCGCGCGATGGCAATTTGGCATCGTGACCGTGTACCACTGGCTGTTCGTCCCCATCACGCTCGGCATCACGTGGATGGTCGCCATCATGGAGACCTCGTGGCTTCGGACGAAGAATCCGGTGTATCTGCGGATGACGAAGTTTTGGGGCAAGTTGATGCTCATCAACTTCGCCATCGGTGTCGTCACCGGGATCGTTCAGGAGTTCCAGTTCGGCATGAACTGGTCGACGTACTCCCGATTCGTCGGCGACATCTTCGGTGCGCCGCTCGCTATCGAGGCGCTGCTTGCGTTCTTCATCGAGTCAACGTTCCTGGGCCTCTGGATCTTCGGTTGGAAGAAGCTCAGCCCGAAGGTCCACGTGCTCACGATCTGGATAGTGGCATTCGGAACCATGGCATCGGCCTTCTGGATTCTCGTCGCGGGCTCCTGGATGCAGTACCCCGTCGGGTACGTGCTGAACCCGGTCACGGGCCGTGCCGAGATGGCCAACTTCTTCGAGATCATCACGAGCAAGATGCTCTGGGCCCAATTCCCGCACACGATCTTCGTCGGTTTCGCCACCGCCGGTTCGTTGATGCTCGGAGTGTCCGCATGGCATCTGATGCGGAAACAACACATCGAGGTCATGCGCACGTCGGCTGCCTTCGCTAGCGTGGCCCTCCTCGTTGGATCGCTCGGCGTGGCGATGACAGGCCACTGGCTTGGGCAGGTCATGGTCGAGGTGCAGCCGATGAAGATGGCGGCTGCTGAGGCGCTCTGGGAGGACGAGCAGCCGGCAGCCTTCTCCCTGTTCGCGGTGGGTGACAAGGAGAACAACCGCAACGCGATCAACGTTGCCATTCCTGCCGGGTTGAGTCTGTTGTCGTGCAACAACCTCGACTGCGAGGTGAGGGGCATCAACTCGCTCCAGGCGGAGATGGTCGAGAATCATGGACCCGGTGACTACATCCCCAACCTGTTCGTCACCTACTGGGGGTTCCGACTCATGGTCGGTTCCGGCACGTTGATGCTGATCATCGGTGCGTTGGGCGTCTGGTTCCATCTCAGAGGCACGCTCCTCAAACGGCGGTGGTTCCTGGTCGGTGCCCTCTGGATCGGGATCGCGGCAGGTTTCCTGGGCAATGCCACGGGGTGGATCTTCACCGAAATGGGTCGACAACCCTGGGTCGTCTACGAGGTTCTTCTGACCAGGGGAACGAACTCGCCAACGGTGCCCGCTGGCTGGGTATGGATTTCCCTCATCGGATTCTCGGTCCTCTACGGCCTCCTCGCTATCCCCGCGATCTACCTGTTCGTCAAGTTTGCCAAGGCCGGACCCGGTGAAGAGACCAGCAACGAAGACGTCGCCGCGTCGATGGTCTACTGAGGAGGATGATCATGGAGCAAGGAATTCTCAACCTCGAAACCCTCTGGTTCGTCCTCATCGCCGTCCTCTGGATCGGGTTCTTCTTTCTCGAGGGATTCGACTTCGGCGTCGGCATTCTGTTGCCGTTCATCGGCAAGGACGACACCGATCGGCGGGTCATGATCAACACGATCGGTCCGACCTGGGACGGCAACGAGGTATGGCTCCTCACCGCCGGAGGGGCGATGTTCGCTGCCTTCCCGGAGTGGTACGCCACGATGTTCTCCGGTTTCTTCCTCGCGTTCTTCCTGCTCCTTGTTGCCCTCATCGTCAGGGGAGTCGCGTTCGAGTACCGGAGCAAGAACCCAACGGCCGCATGGCGAACGATGTGGGACGGGGCGATCTTCATAGGAAGCGCGGTGCCAGCGCTCCTCTTCGGCGTAACGTTCGGGAACCTCGTGCGGGGGATGGAGATCGATGCCACCGGTGAGTACGTCGGGGGCTTCTGGGCTCTGCTCAATCCATACGCGCTCGCCATGGGGGTTGCTTCGCTCGTGCTGTTCACCCTTCATGGAGCGCTGTTCCTCTCTATGAAGGCGAAGGGAGACGTCTACGACAGGGCGGTGGCGGTAGCGAAGCCGCTGTCGGTCGCCGCCACCGCCGTGATGGCCGTCGCGATGATCTGGTCGTACATCCAGGCCGACGGTGGCACCGTCCCCGGCCTTCTCCCGATCGCCGCAATCGGACTCCTCGGCGCCGTGATCTGGCTCGTGTACTCGAAGCTGTTCTCGTGGGCGTTCGTGTTCACCGGGCTGACGATCGTCACCGCGGTCGCTGCGATCTTCATCGGTATGTATCCGAACGTGATGACGTCGACGATCGACCCGGCATACAGCTTGACGGTCTTCAGCGCTTCGTCGACAACGATGACGCTGCAGATCATGTCGGTCGTGGCGCTCATATTCGTCCCAATCGTGCTTTGCTACCAGGCATGGTCCTACTGGGTGTTCCGCAAACGCGTCGGTCGTGAGGATGTCACGTCCTCCGTCTACTGAGCCAGCCACGACGGAGCGTGATCGAACGAAGCCGATCGATCGGCGACTCTTCGACGTAACCGGAGGTGTCCACCGGTACCTCGGAGTGACGATCGGTCTCGGACTTGCTTCCGCGATCGCTGTGATCATCGGAGCGACTCTCCTCGCAGCGGTCGTCAACCGGATTTTCCTCGGTGATGCGGTCCCTGGAGACCTGGTCGGGATGCTCGTGGCTCTCGGCCTCGTGTATGTGGCTCGAGGAGTCTTCGAGTGGGGACGTTCCGTTGCAGCCTTCCGGGCAGCGGCCGGTGTCAAACGCACGCTCCGTGAGCAGGTCATGCGTGCCGTTCTCGTCCAGACCGCACAGGGGAGGGCTCCGAGCGGCAGCGGTGATCTTGCCTTGACCGCGACGACGGGGATCGACTCTCTGGACGCCTACTTTGCCCGGTACGTGCCGCAGCTCGTCCTCGGAGCTCTTATCCCATTGGTAGCCGTTGCTTGGATCGTGACCGTTGATCCTCTGACGGCCGTGATCATCATCGTCACGGTTCCACTGATCCCGGTCTTCATGATGTTGATCGGCAACTACGCCGATCGGGCGACGAGAGCACGGTGGCGAACGATCCGGAGCCTCGGGGACGGACTCGTCGAAACACTCCGGGGGTTGCTGACGCTCGAGGTATACCGATCCAGCGAAGGTCGACTCGACCGTTTCCGGCGCCTCTCAGACGAGTACCGCAAACAGACCATGGCGACGTTGCGGATCGCCTTCCTCTCAGCTTTCGTCCTCGAGTTGGTGGCGACGATGTCGGTGGCCGTAATCGCCGTCGCCGTGGGGATCCGCGTCGTTCAGGGAAGTCTCGACTTCGAGCCCGCTCTGGCAGTCCTGATTCTCGCACCCGAGGTGTACGTGCCGCTCCGCAAGGCGGGCACGGAGTTCCACGCCGCCATGGACGGGATGGAGGCCGCGCGTTCGGTGTTCGCCGTGCTCGAAGCGACACCGGTGGAGGATTCACCGATCGTTGTCGAGGAGGCTCCGCGTCCTGTGAGAGGGGCTCCCCTCATCGACTTCGCAGCTGTGACGTACCGCTATCCGTCGTTGTCGGAGTCCGGATCCGTCGCTCTCGATGGTGTCGATTTCAGTATCGGTCGAGGCGAGCACGTCGCTGTGATCGGACCCTCTGGGGCCGGGAAGTCCACACTGATCCGGCTCATCCTCGGATTCGACCGACCGGGCGAAGGAGAGATATCGATCGGAGGTGTTCCCCTTCCTCGGATGGACCTTGCCGCGTGGCGATCGGAGATTGGCTGGGTGCGCCAGGATCCGTTCCTCATCGCCGGGACCGTTCTCGACAACGTCCGACTCGGGGCACTGGACGCCGATGTCGACGAGATTGCCGCCGCTCTGGACCTCGCCGGAGCAGGGGACCTGATTCCCCGCCTCGGTGAGGTCGTGGGGGAGCGCGGCGCCGGTTTGAGCCACGGGCAGCGCCGGATGATCACCCTCGCCCGGGCGATCCTGCGCGACCCGGCGCTGCTGCTGCTCGACGAACCGACGGCGGGGATCGATAGCGAGACTCAACTGCGCATCGCCGGATCGTTCGAGCGATTCGCTGCCGGCAGGACCGTCCTGACGGTGGCGCACCAGCGGGTTCTGGTGGATCTCGCCGACCGTGTCACCGTCATCGACGATGGCCGGATCATTGCTCCCGCAGCCGGGGAGCGACGATGAGCGGATTTATCCGACTCGTCGAATCCCTGCGTGCCCATCCGGCACGGCTAGCGGCCTCCATCGGAGCGGGCGCTGCGACCATCGCATCATCAATCGGCCTGCTCACGGTATCGGCCTACCTCATCTCCGCAGCGGCGCTGCATCCACCCTTGCTCGATTTGACGGTCGCGATCGTCGGTGTCCGATTCTTCGGTCTCTCACGGGCCGTCTTCAGATACGTGGAGCGACTCGGTTCCCACGAACTCAGCCTGCGCCTTCTCGACGACCTACGGACCAGGGTGGCCCGAGCGATCTACCGGCTGGGTCCGGCAGGCGTCGTCTCATTCCGGGCCGGCGATCTCGTGGGGCGGGTGCTCGATGACGTCGATGAGATTCAGCATGTGTTCGTGCGCGTTCTCACCCCGCCGCTCGTGGCGATCATGATCATGGTGTTGACCGCCCTGATGGCGTTGGTGTGGCTCCCGGCGTCGGTGATTACCATCCTTGTTCCGCTGCTCGTCGCGGCCCTTGTCGTGCCGTGGCTCACCCGGCGGGCCGGGGACGCCGCGGGGAGGACCACCGCCGACGATCGGGGACGATTGGTCGGTCAGACCGTTGAGATCATCGAGGGTGCTGCCGTGATCGTCGCTCTCGGTGCGGAGGAGCGACTGCTCGCCACGGCGAACGAGGCAGCCGAGCGTGTTGCCGCCGCCGAGCGACGAACCGCCTGGCTCCACGGTTTCGGGGATGCGGCGATCCTATTGCTGATCGGTGTGGCTCTCGTGGGGACGCTGTGGGTCTCGGCACTTGCTGTCGGATCGGGATCGCTCGACGGCGTGATGGTCGCCGTCCTCGCGATGCTGGCCATCACTCCGTTCGAGGCGGTGGCTCCGCTCCCGTCGGCGTTCGAACGACTGGGACGCTCCCTCGGTGCTGCAGACCGACTCTTCGAGGTCATCGACGCCGAGTCTCCCATCATCCGTTCCGAGAACCCCACAGCGATTCCGGCCGACCCCGCGATCAAGGCCGAAGGGGTCGTCGTGGACACCGAGTCGGGTAGCCGAATTCTCGGGCCGATCGATCTCGAGATCACCCCCGGTATCCGGATCGGCGTCGTTGGTGAGACGGGTGCCGGCAAGACGACTCTCGCTCACGTTCTTTGCAGGTTCCGAGACCCGACCGAGGGTTCCGTCACCGTCGGCGAGATCGATCTCCGGGACACAGCCAACGATGAGCTTCGAGCGCTCATCGGCTACGAAGACGACCGGGCGTTCCTGTTCCGGGGAACCATCGTCGGCAACGTTCGGATCGGGAATCCGGAGGCGACCGATGAAGAAGTCCGAGCCGTGCTCGATCGTGTGAACCTCGGAGCATGGATCGACAGCCTCCCAGGGGGGATGCAGACCGACGTCGGCGAGGGCGGAGGATCCATATCGGGCGGCCAGAGGCGCAGATTGGCGCTGGCCCGGGCGCTCCTCGCCGACTTCCCCGTCCTGATCCTCGATGAGCCGATCTCCGGCCTCGACCCGGCAACGGCCGAGATCGTGATGGACGATCTGCTCGACGCCGCCCATGATCGTGCGCTCGTTCTGATCACCCACCGCCCCGTTGGCCTCGACCGCATGGACGAGATCATCGTCCTCGAAGAAGGCAAGATCACCGACCGCGGAACACACGACCAACTCCTGACGACATCAGAGCGCTATCGCGGGATGTGGGGATTGGTAGCAAGTAGCAAGTAGCAAGTAGCAAGTACTCGTCTACTGCTCTACTGCTCTACTCTTCAACCCATGTCTCATGTCGACTGGCCGCTGGCCGTTTCTGTTGCTTCCAACGTTGCCGGGCGGTATCCATTGGAGAACACCTACCACCAGACACGGCTCGAGCGGGACATGCCCGAACTCGTCGTCAGAGCATCAGCACTCGTCACCGAAGAGACGGGCCTCGAAGCTCCGGGTTCCCCGGACGTCGCCGTCATCGGACGTTCGGGTTGGGTCGAGAACAACGTCGCCTCGTTCTCGCTCCTGCTCGCCCCGGCAGAGGAGAGGCTCGGATCGCAAACCGGGATCGGGTCAGCCATCGCCGGCCGGATCATGGGTGCCGAGATGGGCGCCGTGCTCGGATTCCTTTCGCGTCGCGTGTTGGGTCAGTACGAGCTCGTCCTCCCAACAGCCGACGGCGAGAACGGGGACACGGTCCTCTTCGTCGGTCCGAACCTTCTCAAGATGGAACGAGATCACGCCTTCCGTGCCGACGAGTTCCGATTCTGGGTTGCCCTTCACGAATGCACGCATCGGCTCCAGTTCATGGGTGTTCCGTGGATGCGCGACTACTTCCTGGGTCTCGTTGAGGAGCTGGTCGCGGCATCCAAGCCGGAGAAGGGCCGTATCCAACGCTTGACAACCGAGCTCAGGGAGGCCGCCGCAAGCGGCTCGCCGCTCATCGACGAATCGGGGATCTTCGGCCTCTTTGCAACACCGGAACAACGCGAGATCCTCGATCGGGTGCAGGCCCTGATGGCGCTCCTCGAGGGCCATGGCCACGTCGTGATGGATCGGATCGGCGCACGCGGACTGGTGACTCAGAAACGCATGTCCTCGGTGCTCAAGGCACGCCGCGCCGACAAACGAACCGCAGCGCTCATGCGCCTGATCGGTCTCGAGATGAAGCTGCGCCAGTATGAGATGGGGGCAGAGTTCATCAACGAGATCGAGCGACGGGCGGACTGGGCCACACTCGACCACGCATGGGAGAGTCCGGAGGCCCTGCCGACACTCGATGAGATCGAGAGTCCGGAACTGTGGCTGCAACGAATCGGTTGAGCCCCGACCTGCTCGCGGCCGAAGCACTGCAACACCTCCCGAACGGCCCCCTGGTCGTCGCACTCGGCGGTGGTGCCGACTCTGCGGTTGCTGCCTGGGTGGTGTCGAAACGCTCTGATGCACGAGGGGTCTTCGTCCGGCACGGTCTCATCGGATCGGCTGAACTCGAACAGGCGGCGTTGGAACTCGGCCACGCCGTCGGAATCGACGTCACGGTCGTCGATGCGCTGGTGGAACCAGGGCCGTCTCTCGAAGATCGTGCTCGCCGTGCACGGTGGCAGGCGATCGATCGGCAACTGGCAGATGGCGAAACGGTCGTCACCGGCCACACCAGGGACGATCAGGCCGAAACGGTGCTCATGAACCTCCTCCGAGGTTCCGGAAACACCGGTATCGCGGGGATGCTCCGTAGCCGTCCCGGTGTTGTGCGGCCCCTGTTGGAGTACTCCCGTGCTGATCTTCGCACGCTTGCCGAGAAGCTCGCCTTGCCGTTCGTCGACGACCCTTCCAATGCGGATCCGGCGTATCTCAGGAACCGGATCCGGCTGGATCTCCTCCCGCTTCTCGAGAGCGAGTATCGGCCGGGAATCAGATCTGTTCTCGCACGCGCAGGGTCGCTGGCAGCCGCCGACGATCATGTGGTCGAGGATCTCGCTGCCGGCATCCCGGTTCTTGACGACGGCAGCGCCGTTCTGATCCCGTCGGCTGCGCTGGTCACCGTCCACCGATCAGTGGCATCGCGAGCCATTCGCACCGCCCTGCGCCGTCTGCTCGATCCTTACGCCGGGAGCGCGTCCGACGTCGATGCCGTGCTGAGGGTCGCACAGAGGCGGACCGACACAGTGACACTTGCCAACGCCCTGCTTGCGACCCGGGAGGGCCCCTACGTTGCCATCGTGCCGAACCACGATGAACCACCCGAAGCGGAAGGGATCGCAGTTCCATCATCGATCGATTTCGCCGGAACGGCGATCACGTTCGAGTCCGTCGATGGGGGATCGATGACACGTCGATCGACGCTGCTCGTCGATCCAACGGTTCTGGGCGGGGATGCCGTGGTCCGGTGCTCGAATGAGGGAGATCGGATCGAGATCGAGGGAGGATCGAAGGGCGTTCGCACCGTCCTATCCGAGCATGAGATTCCGGTCCGTCTCAGGTCCACTTGGCCTGTGGTCGTCTCGGGTGGCAGAATCGCTGTTGTCGTCGGTATTCGCGTTGCGCCATGGGCGAGGCCGAGGGCGAGTCAGGCGATTGCCATCACCAGGGAGAGAGGTCGATCGTGAAGATTGGAAGAATACTGGTATCCGCCGAGGAGATCGAGGCGAAGCTCACCGAGATGGGTGCCCAGATCACGCGGGACTACAGGGGGAAGGATCTCCTGCTCGTTGGGATCCTCAAAGGCGCCTTCGTGGTGATGGCCGATCTTGCACGACACATCGACCTACCCCTCGAGTTCGACTTCATGGCGATCTCGTCGTATGGAGACTCGACGAAGTCCTCGGGTGTCGTACGGATCCT
>JAMBLK010000334.1 GCA_023336855.1 Actinomycetes bacterium | reverse complement strand
GTGTGACGGGGAAGAAGGCACCCGAGAACAGGAACATCGGGATGACGACGAAGCGGAAGTACAGGGGGAGGCCGGTGGGTTCTTCGAGTCTGGCGGTGAACGCGGTGGTGGCGGCCACCATTGCAAGCCCGACCAGAAGGGCTGGACCAACGGCGAGGAGGGATTGCAAGAGCGGAGCAACCCGGAACGCCGACATGATCACCGCGAAGATCACGGACACCATCAGCACTCGCGCTCCTGACCACAGCATGTGTCCCGCAACCAGGCTCGGGATGCCGATAGGTGTGGCGAGCTTCGCGTGATACGTCTTCTCCCACTTGATGCTCGCCATGACCTTCCAGGCGCCTTCACCGGCACCGGTTTGCATGGCGGTGGCGACCAGGAGACCGGGAGCAAGGAATGTGAGGTAGGAGACGCCTTCTACGCCACCGGGGAGGTTCTGGTCGACGAGGGAACCCAGACCGACGCCCATTGCGGCCAGGTAGAGGATCGGGTTGAGGAAGCTCGAAACCACTGAACCACGCCAGGTGCGCCGGTACACCCTGGCCTCGGCCTCGAAGACACGGAGGGGGAGAGGCGTCGCCATCACTCGATGAGGGAGCGGCCGGTGAGCCGGAGGAACACGTCTTCGAGTGATGATCTCCTGGCCAGAATCGTTTCGGGGTCGAGACCGGAAGCAGCGATGCTCGCGATTGTTGCTTCGGCATCGTCCGTGTACAACAGGGCACGATCGGCGAGAATCTCGGTGCGGGGTGCGAGGTCGTCGATGCGTTCGGCGACATCGTCGAGTACGCCTGCGGCGAAACGCACTTCGACGACCTCGCGCGGGGCGTACTTCTCGATGAGTGAGCGTGGCGATCCTTCGGCAACGATCTTCGCCTTGTCCATGACGACGAGTCGGTCGCAGAGTTGTTCAGCTTCGTCCATGTAGTGCGTGGTGATGATCAGCGTCACGCCTTGTTGCTTGAGTCGGTAGAGGCGGTCCCAGAGGACGTGGCGTGCCTGCGGATCGAGTCCGGTCGTGGGTTCGTCCAGGATGAGGAGATCGGGTTCGTTGATGAGGCCTCTCGCGATGGTCAGACGTCGTTTCATCCCGCCGGAAAGCGCATCGACCTTCGACTTGCGCTTCTCTGTCAGTTGGACGAACTCGAGTAATTCGTCGATCCGTTCCCGGATAACGGCACGCGACAGGTCGAAGTAGCGACCGTACATCATGAGGTTGTCGTAGACGGTTAGTTCCTGGTCGAGGTTGTCTTCCTGTGGGACGACGCCGAGACGGGAACGGAGCTGGGGCCCTTGCTGCATGGGGTCAAGGCCCAGAACGGACAGCGTCCCTTCCGTGATCGGGCTGACTGCACCGATCATTCGCATTGTCGAGGTCTTCCCGGCACCATTCGGGCCGAGGAATCCGAACGACTCACCCTGTTCGACCGAGAAATCGATGCCGTCAACGGCAGTGAATTCACCGAACCGCTTCGTGAGACCGATCGCTTGGATGAGGGGAGCCATAGGCCGTCCAGGCTAGGAGTAGGCAGTGAGCTGTGAGCCCGACCACGGAGTACCGGGTACTGACCGCCCCTACCGAGTACCGGCTACTCCCGGCGAGGCCGGGCCGCCCTGTATGCTCGTCGTGGGTAGGTGCTCGGTCACGACCATGCCGACACGCTCATGACGCACCTGCCGCCCGAACCGGGAGCCCAGCTGGCGACCAGGTCGGACGTCGCCATATTGGAGCAGCGATTCGACCAGCTCGAAGAACTGCTCGGCCTGAGATTCGATGCCATCGACGGACGGTTCCAGCTTGTCGACCAACGCTTCGAGCAGCTTGATGGGCGATTCGATCGGATGGATCGGAGGTTCGAGACCGTGGAAGGCCGAATGCACGGCCTCCAGGACGTCATTCGAGATCAGTTGCGAACCTACACGGTGACCATGATCGGTGGAATGACAGCGCTGACGGCGATGTTCGCGGCCCTCCTGGCGTTTACCGCCTGAGAAGAGAGCTGCGAGCAGAGTCACTACCGCCACTACCGACTACTGAGTACTCAGTACTCAGTACTCAGTAC
>JAMBLK010000333.1 GCA_023336855.1 Actinomycetes bacterium | reverse complement strand
TGATCTACTGATCTACTGATCTACTGATCTACTGATCTACTGATCTACTGATCTACTGATCTACTGATCTACTGATCTACTGCCCTTTGACTCAACGCCAGATCGCACCGCCTAATCTCATACCATGCCCGACTACACACCACCGCTGCGCGATATCAAGTTCGTTCTGCGTCACATCGCGGACCTCGATGAGATCATCGAGTACCCCGGATTCGAACACGTAGATCCCGAGACGATCGACGGCGCACTCGACGAAGCCGGACGGTTCATGGCCGAAGTCGTCGCTCCGACGAACCGGGCAGGAGACGAGATCGGGGCCACCTGGGCCGACGGAAACGTCACCACGCCTGAAGCCTTCAAGGGCGCCTGGCGCAAGTACGTCGATGCAGGGTGGAGCGCCGTCACCGGCCCTCCCGAATTCGGGGGTCACGGGTTCCCCGAAACGGTCGGGTTCGCGGTCAGCGAGATGTTCGTGTCGGCCAACCTGGCGTTCTCTCTGAACCCGATGCTGACCGGCTCGGCGATCACCGTGATCAGAGACCACGCCGACGACGATCTCAGGGCCACGTATCTCGAGAAACTCATCACCGCCGAGTGGACCGGAACGATGGTCCTCACCGAGACGGAGGCAGGTTCCGACGTAGGAGCACTCCGCACCAAGGCGACGCCAAACGACGACGGCACATATCTCATCAACGGATCGAAGATCTTCATCACGTGGGGCGATCACGACCTCTCCGACAACATCATCCATCTGGTCCTCGCCCGCCTCCCCGATGCCCCCCCGGGGACGAGGGGCATCTCGCTCTTCATCGTCCCGAAGATGCTCGTCAACGACGACGGCGCCATCGGAGCGTGGAACAACGTCGAGACCGTGTCGATCGAACACAAGCTCGGGATCCACGGAAGCCCGACGTGTGTGCAGGCCTACGACGATTCGATCGGCTACCTCGTTGGCGAGCCGAACCGTGGCATGACCTACATGTTCGCCATGATGAATCAGGCCAGACGCGAGGTGGGGCTCGAGGGGCTCGGTATCTCCGATCGCGCATATCAGCAGGCCGTGGAGTACGCGAAGGAGCGAACCCAGGGACGGGCCATCGGCACGCCGAAGACCGAAGTCTCTCCAATCATCGATCATCCCGACGTTCGACGGATGCTGATGACGATGAAGGCCTACAACGAGGCATCCCGGGCTCTTCTCTACGACACCGCGGCCTCGGGAGAACGAATGCATCGCCATCCCGATGAGGCAGGTCGGAGCGCCGGCAGCGACCGGGTTGCCCTGCTGACACCGGTGGCGAAGGCCTGGTGCACCGACATGGGCGTCGAGATGACCTCCATCGGCGTTCAGATCCACGGCGGCATGGGTTACGTCGAAGAGACCGGAGCCGCCCAGCACTATCGGGACGCCCGGATCACACCCATCTACGAGGGCACGAATGGCATTCAGGCGATCGACCTCGTGATGCGCAAGCTCCCGATGGACGGTGGAAGCGTGGTCCGTTCATACCTCGACGAGATGACCGCCCTGCAGGGCTCTCTTGGAGAGAACGGGGATCCCCGCCTCGCCATGATGGGTGAGTCACTCACATCGAACGTTGAGGCATTGCGTGACGCAACGGAATGGCTCCTCGCCTGTGAAGACGCCAACGATCGGCTCGCCGGAGCAACTCCGTACCTCAGAATGTTCGGGATTGTTGCAGGCGGCTACTACCTGGCACGCCTCGCTCTCGCCGCTGCCGCCGAAGAGACGGACCCATGGCTCGAGGCGAAGATCGATACGGCCGCGTTCTACGCTGACCAACTGCTGCCGACCGCGGCGGGCCTCCTCCCGTCGGTGATGGCTGGAGCCGCCGGCCTGTTCGCGATCCCCGTCGGGGGCCTGGAGACGGCCAAGTGACGGACGAGCCGCGTAGGAGAGGCGCAGCCTTCTTCGATCTCGACCGAACGATCATCAGCGGGTCATCCATGTTCGCCCTCGGATGGGCGGCTTACCGCGCCGGCATTGTCAGCAACCGGGAACTCATGGCCGACGCGACGAACGCCGCTACGTTCCTGTTCGCCGGTGCATCCGATGAGAAGACCGACGCCGTGAAGGACCGCACCCTCCAAGCTATCGGAGGACTGTCCGTCCAAAAGATGACCGAACTCGGAGAACAGATCATCCCGCGGCTCGAGAAGGAGGTTCGACGCGAGGCCCGAGGGCTCATCGACCTCCATCACGCCGCAGACCGCGACACCTACATCGTGTCGGCCTCCCCGATCGAGATCGTCGGCTCGTTCGCAGACGCCATCGGACTCACCGGGGGCATCGGGACCGTGGCGGCGGTCGAGAACGGTGTCTACACCGGCGAGCTCGCCGAGCCGTTCTGCTACGGCGAAGGCAAAGCGATCGCGATCCGGAAGATCGCAGAGAAGAAGGGCTACGACCTCCGGCTGTCGTACGCATACACGGATTCGGCCGGGGATCTCCCGATGCTCGAGATCGTCGGTCACCCCGTGGCGGTCAACCCGGATCGTGCCCTCGAAACCATCGCCTACTACCGCGGCTGGGCGATCGTCGAGTTCAGTCGAGCACGCAAGAAGGTCATGAAGCGCACCACGGCAGCAGTTGGAGCTGCCGGGATCGCTGGCGCCGCATTTGCCGTGGGACTCGGCGCCGGGAGGCGCGCCGCGGCCCGGCAAACCCTTGTTCGCCGCGTCCTCGGCTGAGGAGCGACCGGTCCGTACTCCAGTCGGTCCTCGGTGTAAGGCCTTGGCGCCGCTACCTTTGTTTACGGCCGCATCCGGCCAGCCTCTCTACGACTGGTGACCTCCTCTTGACCAACGAACTCGCCACCGATACGACTTTCGCCGATCTCGGCATCGCCCCGGAACTCCTCGCCGTTCTGACCGAAGCCGGATTCGAGACACCGTTCCCGATCCAGGCGATGACCATCCCCGACGGCCTCGCCGGTGTCGACGTGCTAGGGAAGGCGAAGACGGGATCGGGTAAAACCCTCGCCTTCGGCCTCCCGATCGTCGAAGGCCTCGAGCGGGCCGAACCGTTCCATCCGAGGGCCCTCGTCCTCGTACCGACCCGGGAACTGGCGATGCAGGTAACCCGGGACCTCGAACCTCTCGTCGCCGCCCGCAATTTCAACCTCGTCACCGTCTACGGCGGCGCATCGATGCAGGCCCAGATCGATGCGCTCAACGCCGGCGTCGAACTCATCATCGCTACTCCGGGCCGTCTCATCGATCTCATGGAACGCAGAAAGGCACGTCTCGATGACATCAGCGTCGTCTGTCTCGACGAAGCCGATCAGATGGCCGACATGGGCTTCATGCCCCAAGTTCGCAAGATCATGGCGGCCGTCCCCGATGACCATCAGACGTACCTCTACTCGGCGACTCTGGACTCTCAGGTACAGGAGTTGGTCAACAAGTACATGACCGATCCCGTCAGTCACGAAGTCGAATCCGACACAGAATACGTCGACACGATGGTGCACCGATTCTTGAAGGTGCATCACCTCGACAAGCCGAAGATGGCAGCAGAGATCAGCCGCACTGCCGACAGAACCCTCATGTTTACCCGGACGAAGTGGGCCGCAGACGATCTCACGAAACGACTCCGCGAGATCGGCATCAACGCAGCCGCTATCCACGGCGATTTGCCACAGCAGAAGCGCGAACAGTCGCTTTCGCGGTTCCGCGAAGGCAAGGCGACGGTCCTCGTCGCCACGAACGTCGCAGCCAGAGGTCTTCACATCGAGGGCGTCGACATCGTGCTCCACTACGACCCGCCGGACGACCCGAAGACGTATCTCCATCGGTCCGGTCGGACAGCCCGCGCCGGGGAAGAGGGTCTGGTCGTCACATTCGTCGAGTGGGACCAGGTGAACGAAGTGCTCGGCATCCAACGCAGGGCCGGGTTGAACGTCGCGATCATCAAGATGTTCTCAAACGACGAACGGGTCGCGGATCTGTTCTCCTGGCAACCCCCCGCGGAGTTGGCCCCCTTCAAACCCGGCTCTCAGCGGAAGATCCGTCGCCGCCGCGGTTTCTGAAGCGAGCAGACAGCCAACAGCGGACATCCGACGGCCAAACGGCCCCAATCCTCTAGGGTGACACCTTCATCCCCTACCGCAGGAGCCTTGATGGCCGCCCAGTACAACACCCCGCCCGAGATGTCCATCGACCTCTCGAAGACCTACACCGCGACGATCGACACGAGCGCCGGTGAGATCGCCGTCGAGTTCTTCGCTGCAGATGCGCCGCAGACCGTGAACAACTTCGTGTTCCTCGCACGCGAAGGCTTCTACGACGATGTGATCTTCCACCGCATCATCTCGGGTTTCATGGTTCAGGGCGGCGATCCGACGGGGACCGGCACGGGTGGCCCGGGCTACCGCTTCCGAGACGAACTCGGGCACTCCAGGTCGCAGTACAACCGCGGCACGCTCGCCATGGCGAACTCCGGCCCGAACACGAACGGGTCACAGTTCTTCATCATGCACGCCGAATACGGCCTGCCGAACCAGTACTCGATCTTCGGACAGGTGACCGAAGGTCTCGACATCGTCGACGCGATTGCGAATGCACCGAAGGGTGCCCAGGACCGCCCCAATACGCCGGTCAAGATCAACAGCATCACGGTGACAGAGTCTGAGTAGCTGAGTAGCCGGGGCAACCCTCTCTCGCCGGAGGCGGGGGAGGTGGGCCGAGCGCAGCGAGGCTCGGAGGGGGCTCTGGGGGTCGGAATCGCGACGTTGAGGCCGGAAGGACGAGGGTCTTGAGCTGGCAGCTGGCAGCTGGTAGCTCGCCTGCCCCCCTGAGTCGCTTCGCTCCGCGTCCCCCCGTCCTTCGGTCGAGGGGACAGGACGTTAGCCCTCG
>JAMBLK010000332.1 GCA_023336855.1 Actinomycetes bacterium | reverse complement strand
GTGAAGCCCATGACGGCCCCGCCCCGGAACGCGACCGGGAGTGCCGCGGTAGTTCCGCCTCTGCGGGCAGCTTCAGCGGTGCGGGCGTTCGCCGCGGTAGCGATCCGCATGCCAATGAAACCCGCCGTCGCAGAGAGCAGCGCTCCAGAGACGTAGGCGACCCCACCCCACGGCCAACCCCACGGGAGAAGAACCATGATCAACACCGTCATCAGCGCAACGAAGATCGCGATCGCTCGATATTCGCGTTTCAGGAAGGCCATCGACCCTTCCCTGATCGCTCCCATCAACTCGACCATCCGGTCGTTGCCGGGGTCGGCAGAGGTCACCTGCCGGGCATACACGAACGCGAGGATCAGAGATGCAACGCCCATCGCCATGGCAATGTAGAGCCAGAGTTCTGGCTGGTTCACAGGCAACTCCCAAGGTCGGAAATACGATGTCGGAACGATTATAGATTCATGCGGTCACGCTGCCGATTGCGTGCCCGGACTCGTCACCGTTGTTAGGTCCGCGGAGTTCATCTGGGTCTTGCGTACGATTCGCGACCGTGAAACGACTCAACCCAACCGTCCCTGCTCTCGTCGCTCTGTTGCTCTTCGCCACCGCATGCACGTCGACTCCCAACGCCGAACCAGAAGTCGCCCCGGTCCCAACGACCGCTTCACCGACCACCACAACGCAGACACCCGAGCCGACGACAACGTCACAAGCCCCCACCACGACCAGCACGGAACCGATCGAAACCGTCACAATCGACGGCGATCTACCGGACGGCCTGCTGACGGCCATCACCACCCTGCTGTCCTGGCAACGCGACGAGCGAAACGAAACACCCACCCTCCCCGAGGGTCTCACCGAACACCTGGCAGCCACACCTCTGAAGACTTCGGACACGGTCTCCGTGACCGGCACGACCGCATCGATCGAGGGCGGGCAGATCGCCGTCATCGAGACCGACGCCGGCGAAGTGCTCCTGGCCGCCGACGAAGGCGACGGATGGCAGATCGTCGGAGCTGATCCCGCGGCGGGTCCCCCCTGGTACGGCGAAGAGCCACGGATGGTCATGGTCATCGGATCCGATGCCCGCCCCGGCGAGAACCAGCAACGGCTGAGAGCCGACAGCATCCATCTGCTCACTGCCAATCCCTCGGAGGGGAACGGCACCATCCTCGGCTTCCCCAGGGATAGCTGGGTCTCGACGCCGTACGGCTCGATGAAGTTCACGTCTTTGATGGCAGGAAGAGGCCCCCAGGTCATGGTTGACAAGGTCGTCGACACGTGGGACCTCCCGGTCGAGGGCTACGTCGTGACGGGATTCAAAGGCTTCGAGGATCTCATGAGGAACCTCGGCAGTCTCCCGATCGACCTGCCGAGAGCCATACCAACCCAGGCGTGGTGGGAAGGATTCGGGGCAGGCAGCCAGAGGTTGAGCCCCCAGCGCACGCTCGAATATGCCAGGACCCGCAAGGGCATTCCCGGTGGGGACTTCACGCGTTCAGCGAACCAGGGCGTCGTCATGCTTGCGGTACTGCGGCTGCTCCAGATGAATGACATCACAGATGCGCCGGAGATCGTCTCCGTTCTGCTCGATCATGCGTGGACAAGTCTGACCCCGACCGATCTCATCCAGTTGGCGGCCACAGTGCACGTTCTCGACGTCGAGGAGATCGAGAATGTGGTTCTCCCCGGCACGCTCGGCCGAGCCGGTCTCGCATCCGTTGTGCGTCTGACCCCTGAAGCCGACGAGATGCTCGCCGATCTCGGGGATGACGG
>JAMBLK010000331.1 GCA_023336855.1 Actinomycetes bacterium | reverse complement strand
CTGATCTACTGATCTACTGATCTACTGATCTACTGATCTACTGATCTACTGATCTACTGATCTACTGATCTACTGTTCCACTGCTCTACCGGGCTGCGGCGATCACCTGCTCCAGTTCCTGCGCCGCGTCTTCGATCTGCAGTTCAGACTTCTCTCCGGATCGGCGGTCTGCCAGTTCCACGATGTCGTTCGCCAGTCCCCTCGGGCCCACGGTCACCCGGTACGGGATGCCGATCAACTCGGCGTCGTTGAACTTGACCCCCGGGCGCTCGTCTCGGTCATCGAGGAGGACGTCGACACCGGCGTCGACGAGATCGTCGTAGAGTCGGTTGGCGACGGTCATCGTGGCCTCGTCGTCGACCTTCACGGCGGTAATCACCACCTCGTACGGGGCGATCGAGACGGGCCAGACGATCCCGTCGTCATCGTGGTTCATCTCCACGACGGCCGCCATGTTCCGTTCGACCCCGATCCCGTACGAGCCCATCACCAGTGGAACCGACACCCCGTCTGCGTTCAAGACTGTCGCGCCGAGCGTCTCGGAGAACTTCGTTCCGAGCTTGAAGATGTGGCCGGCTTCGATGCCACGGAACACTTCGATGGCTTCGCCGCACTCGGGGCAGCCTTCGCCCGCGACCACGGTCCGCAGATCCAGCCAATCGCTGACGGCGATGTCCCTGGCAATGTCTACGCCGCGGAGGTGATGATCGTCGAGGTTCGCTCCGGTGACCATGTTCGAGCGGTCGGCCAACTGCAGGTCAGCGAGAATCCGAGGACCCGTTACGCCAACAGCCCCGAGGCTTCCAGCGTCGGCTCCGAGCAACTCGCGGATCTCCTCGGCCTGGGCCGGTCGGATGTCGATCGCCCCGGTCCCGTCCTGGAGTTTCTGTTCGTGGAGTTCGTGGTCGCCGCGCAGCAGCACGAGCGTCGACTCGCCATCAAGGACGTAGACCAACGTCTTGATCTGGCGCTCTGCCGACGCGCCACCGTCGAATTCGGCAAGATCGACGATGGTCCGAACGCCCGGGGTCGGGAACCGTTCGGGCTGATCCGGCCCGGGCTCGTCGTCGATCGGGGGGATCGTGGAAGACGCCCGCTCGACGTTGGCAGCGTATCCACACGCCGGGCAATGGGCGATGTCATCCTCGCCGGCAGGGGAAGGCACGATGAACTCGATCGAATCAGAACCTCCCATCGCTCCCGACGATGCCTCGACTGCGACGGCGGTGACCCCGAGCCGTTCGAAGATGCGCGTATAGGCCGCGTAGTGCCGGTCGAACTGCTCATCGAGGCCGTCGGTGTCGATGTCGAAGCTGTAAGAGTCCTTCATCGTGAACTCGCGTACCCGAAGCAGACCAGACTTCGGCCGGGCCTCGTCGCGGAACTTCGTCTGGATCTGGTACCAGAGTTGGGGAAGCTGCTTGTAGGACGTGAGTTCAGTGGCGACGGTGGCAAAGATCTCTTCGTGCGTTGGCCCGAGGATGGCGTCACCTCCCCTGAGATCACTCAACGTGAACAGGATGTCGGCCATCGCTTCGGTCCGGCCGGTCCTCTCCCAGATCTCTCGGGGATGCAGGGCTGGGAGGAGGAGTTCCTGTCCTCCGATCTCGTTGAGCTCTTCGCGAATAATCGCGATGACTTTGCTGCGGACCCGGTATCCGAGTGGCAACAGCGAATACACACCCGACATCAATTGCCGCATGTAGCCGCCTCTGACGAGCAGCCGGTGGCTCGCCGCCTCGGCATCTGTCGGATCGTCTCGAAGTGTGGGGATGAACGCCTGTGACCAACGCACAGTTTGACTCCAGTGGTATTGGGAACGGCGAGGATACCCGAGAATGAGCAGGCAGTAGTACGTACTGCGCCTGCGCCACAGGCTCCTAGT
>JAMBLK010000330.1 GCA_023336855.1 Actinomycetes bacterium | reverse complement strand
GCTGTCCGCTGTCCGCTGTCCGCTATCTGCTGTCCGCTCACTCCCTAGAGTGGCGGCATGCTGATCTATGGACACCGGGGTGCCTGCGTGGATGTGCGTCCGAACACTGTTGAGGCGTTCGAACATGCCGTCGGGCAAGGGGCCGACGGCGTTGAACTCGACGTCCGTAGAACCAGGGACAACGCCACCGTGGTGTTCCACGATGACCGTCCATCTCCCGGAGCGACACCCTTCGTCGAAATGGACCTCAGCGAGATCAGGGAAACAACCCCGTGGATTCCTACGCTCGATGAGGCATGGGGCGCAATCGGCCCAAGCGCTCTTCTCAACATCGAGATCAAGAACATCTATGGCCAGGCCGACTATGACCCGGCCCAGCGCGTCGCCACCGGGGTCGCTCGGTGGATCGCCGAGCACGACACCGGCGATCGGATCCTCGTGTCCTCGTTCAACACCCAAGCGCTCGACACGGTGAAGGCTCTCGATCCGGCGATCCGTACCGGACTCCTCTCCATGTCGTGGCTCGATCCGATGGTTGCCCTTCGACAGGCGCGAGACGGAGGGCACGTGTCTTCGAATCTCTCGTTGATACGGACGATTCGAAAAGCCGATCAGATCGTCGAAGCGGCCGGGAACCTTCCCGTTCTTGTGTGGACGGTGAACGAACCCAGCGACGCCCTTGCCCTAGCGAACGCTGGCATCGCTGGCATCTTCACCGATGATCCTGGGCTGATGGCCGAGACTCTCAGCGGTAGACGGTGACCGCAGCGGTCACCGCGATGCCCTCATCCCTGCCGATCGAACCCATCTCGTCGGTTGTCGTGGCTTTGACCGAAACCAAGGATCGATCGATCCGCAAGATCGCAGCCAAACGATCCCGCATCTCGTCCCGATAGGGTCCGATCCGAACCGATTGAGCGATAACGGTCACGTCGACGTTGCCCACCAGATATGCCCGATCCTCGATGATCCGTATCACTCTGGCGAGCAATTCCATCGAGTTCATGCCGTCCATCTCCGGATCTGATGATGGAAAGTGCATGCCGATGTCTCCGAGAGCGAGCGCTCCCAGGAGCGCATCTGCTACTGCATGGGCGACGACGTCTCCGTCGCTCGTCGCTTCGATGCCTCTTGCCTGGTCTACAACGACGCCTGCGAGAACGATCGGCCCGCTGCCGCCGAAGCGGTGGGCATCGAAGCCCCAACCGATCCTTGTGCGTGAATCAACCATGACGTCCCGAGCGTAACGCTTCCGCTACCGCCAGATCCTCCGGATAGGTCACCTTCAGGTTGGCCGGATCCCCGTCGACGATCGCGATCGTGCCCCCGGCAGCCTCAACCATCGAGGCGTCATCGGTGGCATCCCCACCGGCGACAGCGTGGGCAGCACGCAGTGTCTTGAGGTTGAATCCTTGAGGGGTCTGAACTGCAACAAGATCGGCGCGATCCACCGTCTCTACCACGAACTCCCCCGCTACCCGCTTCAGCGTATCGCGAACCGGGACCACAGGAACGACGCCTGCAACGTCGCCGACCAACAGACGATCGATCACCGCTCTGACAAGATCCGCCGTGACGAGAGGCCGCGCGGCATCGTGGATGAGTACGAAACCGGCATGGTCGGAGATCACCGCCAGTCCGGAAGCCACGGAGTCGCGTCGACGATCGCCTCCCGGTACGGCACCGTCGAGGTCTCCAACAACGACGAGTCTCTCGACTCCCCCATCGAGCAGCGCCCGCTCGCTCTGCCTCCACAGCGGGACTCCGCCAAGTTCGATGTCATGCTTCTGACGACCGAAACGGGTTCCCTGCCCGGCAGCCAGGAGGAGTCCCCAGATCGGCATGTTGGCGTCCATGACCCGGATGGTATCGGGTCGGCGTCCGACGTCAGGCGTCTTCAGGATCTTCGATCTTCGGAAGCGCTCGCTCGAGACGCTTCGTCGCTTCCTCTTCGGGGATATCGAGTGAGAACTGAAGTTCGCTGATGATGATCAAGCGGGCTTTTGCCAGCATCCTCTTGAGGGCCGGGGAAATGCCCTTGATCTTCTGGGCGTAGTCGAGGTCACGAATGACCTCAGCCACCTGGAAGATGTCACCGCTGTTGATCTTCTCGGTGAGCACCTTGTACCAGCGACTCCAGTTGGATCCCGCTTCCTGTGGTTCGCTGCGGAGTGTCTGGAAGACTTGCCTGGACTTCGACTTGGAGATCACGGGACGGACGCCGCGTTCCATGGCCGATGCTGCGGGGACCCTGACGATGAGCTGATCGGTCGCGATCTCGAGCACGTAGAAGTCCTGCTTCTCGCCCTTGAACTCGTGCTTCTCCCTGCGAACGATGGTTGCCGCACCGTGGTGCGGGTAGACGACCTTGTCGCCAACGGAGAAGGGATTGGCGTTCAGCTTCGCCTTCCGAATGACGGGTGCAGCAGCAGCGGGCTTCGCCGCCGCCTTCTTGACCGGGGCCTTCTTCGCAGGAGCCTTCTTCGCAGGGGCCTTCTTCGCAGGAGCCTTCTTCGCAGGGGCCTTCTTCGCAGGAGCCTTC
>JAMBLK010000329.1 GCA_023336855.1 Actinomycetes bacterium | reverse complement strand
TCTACCGGCCTCCGCGCTCTTCGAGTACTCCGTCAGCGATGAGGCCATCGCGCACGTCCGGCCACTCTTCTTCCAACAAGCTCCACGAGGTGTGGTCGATCCAGGTGGTGCCTACTTTCACTTCGTCGCGAAGGGTGCCCTCGAAAGTGAAGCCGAGACGCTTTGCGATACGGTCGGATCGTTCGTTGCCGACGGCGATTCTCAGGATGATCTTGTGATAGTTGAGCTCTTCGAACCCGACCTGGACCGTTCGCGCCGTGACCTCCGTACCGATCCCCTCTCCGGTGAGATCCGAGCGGATCCAGTATCCGATCTCACCGACCCTGTTGGCCGGTGATGTGGGCCACACGGAGATGTTGCCGACGTGGAAGTCCGGTTCTTCGTGGAGTCGGACGGCGAAGTCGTAGGCGCGAGCGTCATTCCATGCGGAAGCTGAGTCGCGAACGAATCGATGAGCAACCGAGCGGTCGTACCCGATGGCCCACGGGAGCCACTCTTCGAGCTCCGGCAGCGAGGCTCGGACGGCGTCGTGCATCGGGCCGACGTCGCGACGACGAAACGGGCGAATGATGAACCGCGGCGTGCGCCGCGGTCGGCTGTGAAGATGCTTCGCCATCGAACGCAGCCTACCGACGTATGCTCACGCGATGGAGCTATGGAACCGACTCGGGCGGCTACCGCCGGTGGCATCGCCATCTGACGCCCGTTACGCCGTCCTCGTCCCGCTCTATGAGGACGCGTTCGGAACGCACAGGATCATCTTCACGCGTCGCCCCGAGCACATGAGGACTCACCCAGGAGACGTCGTCTTCCCCGGGGGTGGTCGAGAGGATGGCGAGGACGCCGTCGCGACCGCCACGCGAGAGGCCTGGGAAGAGGTGGGGCTTCCACCGGAGAACGTCGTCGAGATCCTTGGGGGACTCACGCCGGTGACGACGCGTGATCGGACCCGTCTCATCGTGCCGGTCGTAGCCAGGATCGAGCGGCCGGAGGAGCTGATCGCAGATCCCACCGAGGTCCACAGCATCATCGAGCCGCCGATCGATCGCCTGCTCGATGACGATCGATGGGTCACGCAGCAGTGGAACGGTCACGACCTGTGGTTCTACGAGTTCGAGGAAGGGACATTGTGGGGAGCAACAGCGTTCATGGTGAGGGAATTGTTGGAGCATCTGCGATGAGCGGCCGGCTACCAGCTACCGGCTGCCGGCTGCGAGCTCCGATCCGCGAGGATGGTGTGGTCATGGAACCTGAGGTCGTGCTGTGAAGGAAGAGCACTCTGACGGGCCTGAGCTGGAGGCTGGTAGCTGGAAGCTGGAAGCTACGGCGGCTACGCCGCCGTATCACATGTCCTCCGACGAGTTCCGTCGATACGGGTATCAGGTGATCGACTGGGTGGCCGACTACATGGACTCGGTTGGGGATCGGCCGATTACGCCCGCGATCGAGCCGGGGGAGATACGGGCGATGCTCCCCGACGCCGCCCCACGAGAGCCGGAGTCGTTCGATGCCATCTTGAGCGATCTCGACGAGATCGTCATGCCCGGGATCACCCACTGGCAGTCCCCCGGCTGGTTCGCCTACTTCCCGGCCAACACCTCACCTCCGTCGATCCTCGGTGAGCTCGTTGCCGCGGGACTCGGGGTCCAGGGCATGCTGTGGTCGACGAGTCCGGCCGCGACTGAGATCGAAGAGGTGGTGGCCGACTGGTTGGTCGACATGCTCGCACTCCCGGAGTCGTGGAAGACCACGGGCCCCGGCGGGGGCGTCATCCAGATGAGCGCATCCGACTCCACCCACACGGCGCTCGTCGTTGCCCGGGAGCGAGCGTCGGGGGATCCGAGGAAGATGGTCGTGTACGCCTCGGAGCAGGCACACTCGTCGATCGAGAAGGGTGCGAGGGTTGCCGGATACGGTCACGTGCGGCTCGTCGCCGTCGACGATCGGTACGCGATGCGTACCGAGGCATTGGAAGAGGCCATCGAGGCCGATATCGCTGCCGGCCTGACCCCGGTCACCGTTGTCTCTGCCGTGGGAACGACCGGTACAACGGCCATCGATCCGGTCCGGGCGATCGGAGAGATCACCCGGGTCCACGGCCTCTGGCATCACGTCGATGCCGCATACGCGGGGACCGCGATGACCTGCCCCGAGTTGCGCCACCACCAGGACGGTCTCGAACTCGCCGATTCCTACACGTTCAACCCGCACAAGTGGATGTTCACGAACTTCGACTGCTCGCTCTTCTACGTCGCCGATCGGCGACCGCTGATCGAGGCTTTACGCATCGTGCCGCCGTACCTGAGGAACGAAGCATCAGAGTCGGGGGAAGTCATCGACTATCGCGACTGGCACGTCCCGCTAGGACGACGATTCCGGGCTCTCAAGCTCTGGTTCGTTCTCCGATCCTACGGTGTCGAGGGGATCCGCCACCACGTTCGGGAACACATCGCTCTTGCCTCCGGCTTCGCCGAGCGAGTCGAGACCCATCCCTCCCTCGAATTGACCGCGCCTACACCGTTCGGACTCGTGTCGTTCCGTCACGTCGACGGTGACGAAGCGACCGATGCGATTGCGGATGCCATCAACGACTCCGGCTGGGCCTACGTGACCCCTTCGACCATCGACGACCGCAGATTCATACGCGTGTCGATAGGCCAGACCCGCACGACGGCCGAGCATGTCGATCGGCTGTGGGCGTTGATC
>JAMBLK010000328.1 GCA_023336855.1 Actinomycetes bacterium | reverse complement strand
GGGGTGGCAGAGCGGACGAATGTACTGGTCTTGAAAACCAGCGAAGCGCAAGCTTCCGAGGGTTCGAATCCCTCCCCCTCCGCTCCGACCCGGTTTCGTCGAGCGTATTAGGTACTGAGTATTGAGTACACCATCCTGTCCCCTCGGCCGAAGGACGGGGGGACGCGGAGCGCAGCGACGCAGGGGGGCACAGGCTTCACGTGACGTCCGACGGTCCCCAAACCACAGCCCTCACCCGTTAGCCTTCTTGCGATGTTGAGGCCATCGATCACGCGTTTCGGAGCAGTGCTTCTCGCCGCCTCTCTCGTGGCCGCTGCCTGTGCTGCCACGCCTGAACCGGCAGCCACCACGACGACGCTTGGCACCACCACCACGACCACCACCACGATCGCCCCGAGCACGACGACGACCACCGAAGCCCGCATCGGCAACCCCTATGGCGGCGTGGCGATCATCGCTGATGATCAGGAGCCACCGACGCTCAACCCGTTCGTACCGGGTGGCGACAACTTCATCGTCTCAATCATCGGTCAGGCCTACTTCACCGGCGTCTATGAGATCGACGGGCGCACGCTCGAACTCATCCCGGAGGTCGTGACGGAGCTCCCGACGACGAGCAACGGGGGTGTCGTCGTCAACGAGGACTGGACGATGACCGTTCGGTACACGATTCGTGACGAGGCGATGTGGGACGACGGCGTTCCGATATCCGGTGATGACTTCGCCTTCACCCTCGAGATGCTTCAGGACCCCGATACGAACGCGGGCTACACGGTCGACGAGGTCTACGAATCGATAGAGACGTTTGAAGCCGGTCCGAAGACCTTTTCGTTCACCCTCAACCAGCCGACGATCCTTCACGAACAACTCTTCCGGGTTCTCATCCCGAAACACGCCGTCGAGGGCTCCGACTTCCTCGTCGACTGGAACGACAAGATGTGGCCGTCTGGCGGTCCTTTCATCTTCACTTCGTGGGAGAAGGGCGACAGGATCATCGTCGAGAGGAACGACAACTACTGGAAAACCGACTCCGAGCACGGACAGCAACTGCCCTACCTCGACGCCGTCGAGTTCCGGTTCATCCCTGAGACTGAGTCGATCATCCGAGCGTTCAAGGAGCGTGAGGTCGACGTCATTCAACCTCCACCGTTCGAACCGACGCTCGACTCGCTGGTCGCCCTTGAGAGCGAGGGCGCCGACGTCCAGGTGGGGTCCGGACCGGTGTGGGAGCACATCAACTTCCAGTTCGGACCCGGGCGCCTCGAAATGAACGAGGTAAGCCTCAACGACAACCTCGCCTATCGCCGGGCGGTCGCCCAACTGATCGATACGGAGGCCATCGCAGCTGCTGTCGGCAAGTACATCGAACCTCTCTCGTCGTATGTTGATGCGTTCTCACCGACACTCTCCGGACACGCGTGGGATCGCTATCCGTACGACCCGGACAAGGCGCGAGAGTTGGTCAAGAGGATCAAGGAAGAGGAGCGGATCGAGACGATCACTGCCGCTTACAGTTCGACCAGCAACGGGGACGCCCGGGTCTGGATCGCTGAGGCACTCGTGCCCATGTTCGATGCCGTCGGAATCGAACTCCAACTTGAACTCCAGGACTCACAACTCTTCTTCGGTGAGACGCTCGACAACGGGATCTGGGACATCGGAGAGTGGGCGTGGGTGGGTTCCCCCGGACTGGCGGGACTCGTCGCGATTCACGACATCTTCGACCCGGAGGCGCCGCCACCCGAGGGTTCGAACTATTACCGGTGGGGGACCGAAGACTCGTCGGTTCGTGGCGCGGAGACCGAGCGATTCGCCGAGGTCCGTGATCTGATGAACGAGACCGTTGATGCGGATGAACTAGAGAGCCTCATCGCGGAGGCGGAAGACATCCTCGCCGACCAAATGGTGATCCTGCCGCTGTACTCCCGGCTTGTCGTCGGCGCCGTCTGGGAGGATGAGATCACCAATTTCGTGATGAACCCCACTCAGGCATCCCACACCTGGAACATGGAAGAGTGGTACCGGGCCGACCTCTGATCAGCCCTCTTGAATCCCGGGTGTCCATGTGACATGGTGGAGACCGAGCCCAAGCTAGTGGACTAGGTGGGGTTAGTCCGATACCGTAGAGGTATGGAAGTAACAGTCAACGTGCACGAAGCGAAGACCCACCTCTCCCGGATCCTCGACGAGGTCCGGGCCGGTCGCACCTATGTGCTCGCGAAGAACGGCGAGCCATACGCACGGCTCGTACCGATCCTGCCTCCCGCCGAACGCGAGTTGGGCTTCCTCGAAGGCAGCGTTCCGGATTCGTTCTTCGAACCCCTTCCCGACGAGGAGACCTGGGGATGAAGGTCCTGATTGACACCCACGTACTCCTGTGGGCCCTCATGGAACCGGAACGTCTGTCATCCGTCGCAACCGACCTCATATCTGACCCATCGACAACCCTCGTCACCTCGAGCGCTTCGGCCTGGGAGATCTCGACGAAGCACAGACTCGGACGATTCGACGGGGCGCACTCGATCGTTCACGGGTACTACGCCCACCTCGAACGTCTGGGAATTGAAGAACTGCCGATCCGCGCCGATCACGCGATCCTCGCCGGGTCCCTCGACGGGAAGCATCGGGACCCATTCGATCGGATGCTTGCCGCCCAGGCGTTGATCGAGACGATTCCGATCGTGACGGGAGACGACGCGATCTCCGATTTAGGAGCGCCGACCCTCTGGTAGCGCATCGGAGCGGCAGCGACGAGCGTCCTGATAACCTTGTCTCAATCTGGAGAGGTGGCCGAGCGGCCGAAGGCGCTCGCCTGCTAAGCGAGTAGGGGGTGCAAGCTCCCTCGAGGGTTCAAATC
>JAMBLK010000327.1 GCA_023336855.1 Actinomycetes bacterium | reverse complement strand
TGGTCGGGGTCGCGCGCGATCTACGCGGTGCAGAAGGCACTCCGACTCATCGAACGCACGGTGGAGCACCGCCCGTACTGGAAGACGCGGGGACTGGGCATTCTCTTCACACTCGGTGCCGGCCTTGCCCTGATCTTCGGATACATCGTCGTGATCTTCGGCGACTGGCTCCTCCAGACACTCGAGCACTTCGGCATCCCCGTCGGATCGGTGACGGGGATCACCGGAGCGGTCCTGTTCGGTTGGGTAGCTGTCGTGTTGTACGCCATCTACGAGTGGGGTACGCCGAGCCAGATTCCGAGGCCATTCGTTTCGGCGGTCGTAGCGACGGGGATTCTGACCGTTGTCACGTTGGGGGCTGCTGTGATTCTTCCCGATCTCAGCGGTGGCACAGTCGCGGCGCTTGGTTCGGTCGGTGTCGTCCTGGTCTGGTCGTATGTCATCGGTCTCATCGTGATCGTGGTGCCCGCGACCGTCCCATCCATCGAAGCCGTGATCCGAGGCACACACGCGTGAGCGCGGACAGACCGAGCGTCGACATCAAGGCGGGCATCGGTCTGCTTGCCAAGACGGCACGGTCGTATCCGAGGGACGGATCGATCGCGATGCTCGGTGCGCTCGTGTGGATGGCGGCGGTGGTCGCCATCCCGTACATCGTTAAGTTGATCGTCGACGATGTGATCCTCGAGGGTCGTCGGGATCTCCTGCTGCCCCTCGTCGCCGTGTTGGCGGTTATCGGTCTGATCCAGGCGATCGGGATGGGGTTCCGGCGCTACTTCGGGTTCCGGCTCTCCTATCGCGCCGAGGCCGACTTGAGGGGCAGGATGTTCGCCCACATCCAGCGTCTCGCGTTCTCGTTCCACGATGTCACACCGACCGGACAGCTCATGTCGAGAGCATCGTCGGATCTCTCCCAGATCCGTCTGATCCTCATGATGCTGCCGATCGTGATCGCCAACATCGCGATGTTCGCCGTGGTGATCGTCGTGCTCATCGTGATCGACCCGGTGCTGGGCCTTGTTGCGTCGCTGACCGTACCGGCGCTCGTCCTCACGGCGAACAGGCTGGCGAACCGCATCATCGGTCTCTCGTTCAGCGTTCAACAGAAACTCGCCGATCTGGCAGAGGTCGTTGAGGAGACGGTCGCCGGCATCGAGGTCGTCAAGGCGTACGGGCAGGAACGCAGGGAAGAGCAGCGACTCAAGAGAGCAGCGCTGGCGATCTATGAAGATACGATCCAGATCGCTCGGTACCGGTCGCGTTTCGGGCCGCTCTTCGAGCTGATCCCATCGTTCGGGACGGTGGCGGTTCTGTGGGTCGGCGGGTTCCGCGTCATCGACGGTGCTCTGACGCCGGGGGAGTTCGTGGCGTTCACCCAATACCTCGCGGTCCTCGTTCTTCCGTTGATGATCACCGGCTGGTTCTTTGCCAATCTGCCGAGAGCCGCTGCCTCCGCGTCACGGATCGAGGACCTCCTGGCAACCGATCCGGGCATCGAGGATCCGGCGAGACCGGTCGAACTGCCGGACGGGCCGGGGGAGATCCGTTTCTCGGACGTGCGGTTCGCCTATCCGGGAGGTACCCCGGTTCTCGACGGGATGGACCTCGTCGTCCCAGGGGGCACCGCCGTGGCACTCGTTGGAACGACCGGCTCGGGCAAGACGACGGTCGCCAACCTCTTGCCCCGTTTCTACGACGTCAACGAGGGATCCGTCACGATCGACGGGATCGACGTTCGCGACCTTGCACTGAGCGATCTGCGATCCGAAGTTGCCATCGTGTTCCAGGAGACGTTCCTCTTCTCGGCGTCGATAGCCGAGAACATCCGGGTCGGCGATCCCGACGCCGATGATCGGACCGTGCGATCGGCCGCTCGACTCGCTCAGGCCCACGACTTCGTCTGCTCGATGTCGGATGGATACGACACGGTGATCGGCGAACGTGGCCACACGCTGTCGGGTGGGCAGCGCCAGCGGATCGCCCTCGCCCGAAGCGTCCTCCGTGACCCGCGAATCCTCATCCTCGACGATGCGACATCGTCGGTTGATGCAATCGTGGAGGCTGAGATCCAGGATGCCCTTCGCCACGTCATGGCCGGGCGAACGACGCTGATCATCGCTCACCGGACTTCCACTCTGGCTCTGGCCGATCTTGTTGTGTTCTTGGAAGATGGAGCGATCGTTGCCGTCGGCACCCACGATGACCTCCTCGAGACGATCTCGAGATACGGGGAAGTCCTCGCACACGATGACGAGCGAGTGGCCGGGGGTGGGCGATGAGGTACATGTCCCATGCCGGCGACTACGAGATCGAGGATCGGCGCGGACTACTCATGCGAGCAGGGAGGCTCGGTCGCAACCTGCGACTCCCCGCGGTCGGTGCACTCATCGCGGCGGTATTCGGCACGGCGGCCAGACTCGCCGGACCGTTGACGGTGCGGGCAGGAATCGACCAGGGCATCGCAGAGGGCGACAAGATCGCAGTGTCACGTGCCGCCATCGTGTTCCTCGTCCTTCTCGTCGTCCAGTACGTGTTCGTGATGATCTCCCGGTACGGCATCGCCTGGGTGGGGGAGCAGTACCTCGTGAAGTTGAGAGGTGTTGT
>JAMBLK010000326.1 GCA_023336855.1 Actinomycetes bacterium | reverse complement strand
TCCGTCCGAAGACTGATGGCTCACGAGGCCCTGTCCGATAACATCGCCACGTGACCACATCCACTCGACGCGTCCCAACCTGGCTTATCGACACCCTCCTCGCCGTGACTCTGACCGCTGGGGCGTTTGTCGACCTCAGTGCGTGGAACGCAGACGCGATCGACGCTATCGGATTTCGCACTCCGGACGGCTTCACGGTCGTCACCATCCTGCTCCAGACCATCCCCGTGGCATTCCGTCGGCGGCTCCCAACGACTGCCCTCCTCTTGGTGTCACTCGGGTTCTTCCTCGATCGCAGCTTGAACTACCCGTCCTCAATCGCGATGTTCGGTCTTCTCTTCGTCTTCCATGCCATCGGATCCGAACTGCCACGAAAACGGGCCCTCATCACCGGATGGACAGTGATCGGGCTCATGACGGGATTCACCGTCAGCGGAATCTTCGCCGGCTTGGTCTCTGTCGGGACACCCCTCCTCGTCTTCGTCTTCACGAGCTTCCCGTTCATTCTCGGGCTTGAGTCAAGGGAACGTCGCACAACAGAGGCCGATCTTGCCGTACAGGCCCAGCGACTGGAGTTCGAGAAGGAGGCGGCCGTTCGTCAGGAACGTGCCAGGATCGCACGCGAATTGCACGATGTCGTCGCACACGAGATGACCGTTGCGACTCTCCAAGCCGCAGCGGCTCAACGTCTGATCGGAAGCGACGACGAGCAGGCGAAGAAGGCTGCCGGTGAGGCGGAACGAGCGGGCCACGAGGGGCTTGTGGAGCTCCGGCGCCTGCTCGGGATGCTCCGGACCGACGAACCAGCCAGCCGAACGCCACAACCCGGACTACACCAACTCGATGCGCTCGTCAGACAGATGACCGAAGCCGGACTGGATGTCACCCTGGTCACTCAGGGCGAGTCCCGTGATCTGCCACCGGGAATGGACCTGAATGCGTACCGAATCGTCCAGGAGTCGCTTACCAACGTCCTCAAGCACGGCGGACCCGATGTCAGCGCCACGGTGACCATCGCGTATGAACCGAGCAGCATGAAGATCGAGGTCGTCGATAATGGGCGCGGTGCCGCGAGCTCGATCGGCGGATCCGGTTCTGGCCAAGGGTTGATGAGTATGCGGGAGCGTTCGATGATTCTCAAAGGGTCCTTCGATGCCGGGCCACGACCAGGTGGAGGCTTCCGGGTCTCCGTCTCGATACCGTGTGACACCCGATGACCCCCCTTCGAATCCTCGTCGTTGACGACCAGGCGCTCATCCGATCCGGCCTGAGAATGATCCTCGAAGCCGAACCCGAGTTCAGCGTCATCGGCGAAGCGGGTGACGGCCGGGAAGGCGTCGAGATGGTCAGGCGAATGCGCCCGGACGTTGTTCTCATGGATATTCGCATGCCGGTGATGGACGGAATCGACGCAACCAGGCAACTCGTCGATTCGGGCCTGGATCCCGAGCCGCGAGTTCTCATCCTCACCACGTTCGACCTCGACGAGTACGTCTACGCCGCGATCAGGGCGGGGGCGAGCGGGTTCCTCCTCAAGGATGCACCGCCCGACGATCTGATCCATGCGATCCGTGTCGTCGCCCGGGGAGAGGCACTGCTTGCGCCCACGGTCACCCGTCGCCTCATCGAGGAGCTCGCGTCCCAGCCGGAACCCGATGCCGCTCTGGAGGGCATGGACGAACTCACCGAACGTGAGGTCGAGGTTCTCAGAAGCCTCGCCGCCGGGCTCTCAAACGCAGAGATCGCCGATGCGCTGTTCGTATCAGAGGCAACGGTCAAGACCCATATCTCCCACATTCTCACCAAGTTGGATCTGCGCGACCGTGTTCAGGCGGTCGTCGTCGCCTACGAGTCCGGCCTCGTCCGACCCGGGGACAACCCCCAGGAGTAGTCGGGGAGTCCCCGGAGCCGGTCTCGGGGTTCACTCATCCCATCGGATGATGGCCAACCCCTCGCCCGACCGATGACACATGGGGCCAGGCCGCTTACATTTGCCAAGTCACGCAGAAACGACTCAGAAGAGGACCCCATGTTGGAAGCACTCCCATCAAGCGAAGTCGCGGCACACATCCGCGGCGGAACCAAGATCTACGGTGAAGGAGGCTCGGAGATCAGGGCCCTCGACGGCATCTCCGCTGACTTCAGACGAGGACATTTCACGGCGATCATGGGACCCTCAGGTTCGGGCAAGTCAACCCTACTCCATGCGATGGCCGGCCTCGACGACCTCACAGACGGATCCGTCTACATCGGCGACACCGAACTCGGCGCCCTGAAGGACCGGGACCTGACGATCCTCCGCCGCGAAGAGGTTGGGTTCATATTCCAGACTTTCAACTTGATCCCGACTCTCAACGCACGGGAGAACATCCTCCTCCCTCTCTCGATCGC
>JAMBLK010000325.1 GCA_023336855.1 Actinomycetes bacterium | reverse complement strand
TTTCACGACCATCAGACTATCGCTCCTCTGGTAGATGCACCGCTCTCTGATCGGGCGTGAACAGTGTCCGACTCAGACCGAGAGCTACGGTGCTCGCGGAGACTGCCACCGAGCCGAGGACCAAGTACATCACCACGACCTGCACCCGAACAGCCTCCAACGGGTCGACTCCGGCGAGGATGAGACCGGTCATCGCCCCGGGGAGGAACACGATTCCGACGGCCTTCGTCGTCTCGATCTGCGGTACGAGGGCGGTCTTTAGCGCAGACCGCAGGTACGGCCGGAACGCGTCGCCGGAGCGGAAACCCAAAGCCAGCCGGACTTCGATGAGTGCACGCTTCTCCTTGAACTCCGCGACGATTCTCGTGGCAACGAGAACGGTCGCCGTCATCGAGTTCCCGATCATCATCCCGGCGAGGGGGACGAGCGTGCGCGGCTCGAGGGGGAACACACCGAGGCCGAAGAGCAGCCCGAGGATCACGAACGAAGTCATGCTGAACGCGGCGAGAGCGAGCCAGCGAACCCGTGGAACGTCGGGGGCGCGGCGGGCAACGACGTTGGCGGCGAACGGGAGCATGGCGACCACCCATGCGACCGACCACCACAGGGACTGACCGGGCCGCAGGAGAACCGTCAGGACGACGCCGACGGCGAGCAACTGGACGAGGGCGCGGATCGAGGCCCACAGGATCTCACGCTCGAGGCCGAGTCGTTGCCACATGGAGAGTGCGATCGCCACGACTACGAGCGATGAGGCAAGAGCCAGACCGACGAAGGAGACATCCGTATTCATCAACGCGAGTATCGACGATATCGTGGGGCTGCGAAAATCAGATCAGATAAGACGACCAAGGGGATCACCGTGACCGACCGAACCGAAGCACCGTTGACGGTCTCAGACCCACCAGCCGGGTACCCGAGCGAATGGGTACAAGACGCGGTGATGAAGGGTGGCGAGACGATCCGTATCCGGCCGATCGCTCCGAGTGACCGCGACGTACTCCAAGCGATGGTCCGGGGTCTCTCGCGTCAGAGCACGTACTTCCGCTTCTTCCGGGTGAAGGAAGAGCTCGAACCGGAGGAGCTCGACCGTTTCACGCAACTCGACTATCACGAGGACATGGCGTTCGTCGCGATCCGTGAAGGTCGTCTCGTCGGTGTCGGCAGGTACAACACGACCCCGGATGATCCGACGATCGCAGAGGCCGCGTTCGCGGTTGCCGACGAGTGTCAGCAGAAGGGCATCGGCACTCTGTTGCTCTATCGGCTGACTGCGTATGCGCGCACACAGGGCATCAGCGGCTTCCGTGCCCATCTGCTCGCCGACAACCACGTCATGATGCGTGTCTTCCGTGCGTCGGGATACGGAGTGACGCGGCATCTCGACGAAGGTGTCTACACGGTCGCATTTCCGACGGAGGAGTCTGAAGAGAGCACGCTCGTTCGCGACGATCGTGAGCAGCGGGCGGCAGCCCAGTCGATGATGCCGTTGATGGCACCACAGTCGGTTGCGGTCATCGGAGCGAGCCGTGATGCCTCGTCAATCGGCGGTCGGCTGTTCAACAACCTCATCAACGGTGATTTCAGCGGGCCGGTCTACCCGGTCAACCCGACGTCACCGGTCGTCCGGTCGGTCGCCGCATACCCGACGGTCCTCGACATCCCCGGCAACGTGGATCTTGCCTTCATCGTCGTTTCCTCGAAGCA
>JAMBLK010000324.1 GCA_023336855.1 Actinomycetes bacterium | reverse complement strand
CGTTCACTCGACCGATCAAGTTCTCGTCCGAGATGTCGGTGTCGTTGTTCTCGGGAAAGTTGATGGCCACCGCATACCGGAGGGCGTCCGGTTCGAAGTGGTCGATGTACCAGGAGATCGAACGGCCGACGCCGCGGCTGGCGGAGCCCTTCTCGCCCTTGAACGTGATGAACTGGTTCGCCGGTACGTCCGTCGGCAAGTCCAGTCCGCCGTACCCCATCAGCAGCGCAGGCCAGTAGACGGCGTGGAACGGGATGTTGTCCTTGCCGATGAAGTAGTAGCTCTCAGCGTCGGGATTCTCCCACCAGTCTTTCCATGCGTCGGGCTCGCCACGGAGCCTGGCCCATTCCTTGGCCGCCGACAGGTAGCCCATGACGGCCTCCCACCAGACGTAGATCGACTTCCCCGGACCGAGATCGTCGACGGGGAGCGGGATGCCCCACTCCAGGTCACGGGTGAAGGCACGATCGTGGAGACCGTCCTCGACCATCCCGATCGCGAAGTTGATCACATGGGGTCGCCAGCCTTCGCGAGTTCGGAGCCATTCCAGCAGCGGCTCCTGGAACGCTGAGAGCTTCCAGTAGTAGTGCTCGGTCTCGCGCAGGACGGGTGTGGTCGCAGACAGCTTCGAACGGGGATCAATGAGGTCGATCGGGTCGAGTGTTCTGCCGCAGTTGTCGCACTGGTCGCCGCGGGCGTCGAGGTATCCGCAGTGGGGACACGTCCCTTCGACGTATCGATCCGGGAGGAAGCGGTTCACCTCTTCGTCGTAGAACTGTTCGGTCACCTTGCGGTACATGTACCCGTTGTCGAGCAGACGCATGAAGAAGTCCTGGGCGACCTGCGTGTGCATGTCGGTGCCGGTGGTCGTGTACAGGTCGTACGTGAATCCGAGATCCTTCCAGTTCTGCTCGATCTCGCTGTGGTAGCGGTCAACGATCTCGGCAGGGCTGACGCCCTCTTCGTTGGCGCGCACCGTGATCGGCGTTCCGTGGACATCACTTCCGGAGACCATCAAAACCCGATCACCGATGGCGCGGTGGTAGCGGGCAAAGATGTCCGGCGGCAGGTAGGCGCCGCCGAGGTGGCCCAGGTGCCGGGACCCACTGGCGTAAGGCCAGGCCACGGCAACGAGGATGTTCTTGGGCTTATCGGTGTCAGTCACGGTCGTGCGATGGTAGTGCTGCGACCCGGATTGGGGTTCGATCCAGGCGACTGCACGGTCTGAGCGCACCGGTACACTCGGCCGAGGACGACCGATCGTCGCCCGTTGTTGATGGAGGTGTGCCGTTGGATACCGTGATGGTTCGCAAGATCGATGACCTTGGCCGCATCGTGGTGCCGGCTGAGACTCGTCGCCTGTTCAACATCCACGAGGGCGACGAACTCGAGATCGGTGTCGAGAACGACGCCATCGTGATCCGCAAACTCGAAGCGAGTTGCGTGTTCTGTGGCTCCACCGAGAAGGTTGCGCCTTTCAAGGGTCGCGGCGTGTGTGCGGAGTGTCGCCGCTCTCTGACCGCCGGGTAGCTGCCCGGTCCGCCAGCGCCGCCTCGTAGAGCACCCGGCGAGACACCCCGGTCTCTTCCGCGACGTCTCTCACGGCGTTCGACAACCGCTCGCCGCCTGCCATGCGTTGGATCACCGCATTGAGCGCTGCCGGCAGGTCGGGTGGCGATTCGGGACGGGGTTCGATCACAAGCGTGAATTCTCCCCTGGGCTCAACATCGTCGGTCCAGTGGTCGACGGCTTCTGCAAGGGTGCCCGACCAGATCTCTTCGTGCAATTTTGTGATCTCTCTGGCGATCACAACCGTCCGAGCGTCGCCTGCTGCCGCGGCGAGGTCCGCAAGGTCCTTGGTGACCCGGCTGGGCGCAGAGAACAGGACGACCGGCCGATCGTCCTGAACAACGCTCTCGATCCGACGACCGCGTTCTTCTCCGCTGCGCGGTAGGAAGCCTTCGAAGACGAAGCGGTCCCCACCGAGTCCGGCGACCGCTATCGCCGACGTGACGGCACTCGGTCCCGGTACGACTGAGATGTTGGCACCGACCGAGCGTGCGGCCCGCACTGCAGCGACACCGGGATCTGAGACGGCCGGCATACCGGCGTCGCTGACCAGAGCGATCGTCTCGCCTCGCTCGAGACGGGAACGGATCTCGACGGTTCTCTCGCCTTCATTGCCGAGGAAGAAGGATCGCAGCTGCGCTGTGATGCCGAGGTGTTCGAGCAGCTTCCCTGTTCGCCTCGTGTCCTCTGCGAATACGACGTTCGCGGCGGCGAGCGTGTGCTTTAGACGAGGAGATGCATCCTCGAGATTTCCGATCGGCGTCGCGCAGATGATGAGGCTTCCAGTCACGACACGAAGGATGGCAGAACGGCGAGTCTCGCGCCCGTATCCGGCCCAGGAACTCCAATCGGTAGCTCGAGAATCCAGGCTCCTCGCGCAGAAGTTCGACGTCCCGTCATCAGAATGTCCTGGTGAATGACCGTCCCGTCGCGGTCCAGGTGGATGATTCTGAGCGGTCCCCGGATCCCGTGCCCGTGAACCGACGCAGATCGGATGAGCAGACCGTCGGTCTCTCTGCACCTGACGCCGAGCAGACGATCCGTGAACGACGAAGCGACCATTACCGGCGGCGATGTCCAGTCCCCGGAAGCAAGCGTTATCGATCCCCCCGACCGGTACGGGCGGTCGCCTGGTACGCTCCCGCTCACTATGGCAAAGGCAAAACGACGTAAGCTCCGCGCACGCCGCAGCAAGGCGAACCACGGCCGCAAGCCGAACGCCGGCCGCGGCTGATCTCCCGTTCCAGCCGTCTGCTGTTTCGATCCCCCGATTCGGTCCCGGTCGCTTTCGCGCGTCATGG
>JAMBLK010000323.1 GCA_023336855.1 Actinomycetes bacterium | reverse complement strand
TGCTCCGCGTGCTGCTCGTCGAGGACTTCGCCGGCATCGTGCAATTTCGCGACGAGGTCGCCTCGGTCGTAGGGGATCAGCAGGCTCACCGTTGTGGTGACCGCCTCGAGGCCATTGACAATCGCGGCGGTGACGTCCTCGATGTGATCGCCGGTCAGAGAGGACACCGCCACGGACCCCTCGTAGACGGTGAGAAGCCTCTGGACGACGGCCGGTTCGGCGATGTCGATCTTGTTGAACACGAGAATCTCGGGGATCTCGGCCGCTCCGATCTCGTTGAGGACATCGCGAACGGCAACGATCTGCCCATCCGGATCGGGATCGTCGGCGTCGACGACGTGCACGAGAAGATCGGCGTCGGCAGCTTCGTCGAGGGTTGAACGGAACGCCTCAACGAGCTCGTGCGGGAGCCTCCGCACGAAGCCGACTGTGTCCGACATCAACGCCCGGTGTCCGTCGGGGAGGTCGAGGCGGCGTACCGTTGAGCCAAGCGTCGCGAAAAGGCGATCTTCGACAAGGACATGGGCGTCGGTGAGCCGGTTGAAGAGTGTCGACTTGCCGGCGTTCGTGTAGCCGACGATGGCGGCCATCGGGAGACCGGAGCGTTTGCGGGATTTGGCCCTCGTGTCCCGTGACCGGCCCGCCTCCTTCAGTTCCCGCTCGACCTTGGACATGCGTTCGAGTATCCGCCGTCGATCGGTCTCGAGCTTGGTCTCGCCCGGTCCCCGGGTTCCGATGCCTGCACCGAGCCGTGAGAGTTCGATCCCCTTGCCGCGGAGGCGTGGGAGGCGGTAGCGGTACTGGGCAAGCTCCACCTGGAGGCGACCTTCGTGCGTGTGGGCGTGTTGAGCGAAGATGTCGAGGATCAGAGCGACTCGATCGACGACGTCGCACTGAAAGGCCTGCTGGAGGTTGCGCTGCTGAGCAGGCGAGAGATCGTTGTCGAATACGACGACGTCGATGTCGAGCATGTGCGATTCCGCCACCAACTCGGAGAGCTTCCCTTTCCCGATGAACGTCGCAGGATCGGGTCGCCCGCGCCGAACGAGTACCGCTTCGACCGGATCCGAGCCCGCGGTGTCGGTGAGCAACTCGAGTTCGCCGAGGCTCCGGTGGCCCTCGGAGACGCCGCTGCCGTCGCGTACCAGGCCGATGAGAAGCGCCCGCTGTCGGACGACGTCGAGGTCGGTGACCGACGCAGTGAGGCGACGCCCGCTGCGTCCGACATGAGATCCAGAGTGATCGGCCATAGGGGGATTATGACGGACTCGTGGAAGTTCGGTCACTCGCGTACAGCCGGATCTCGAGCCCAAAGCCCCCAGGATGGAGGTGTCGGTGCCGGTTCCGACCGGGTCATCACGCCCCGGCGCCCGGTGTCTGGTGTGTTGTGATCGTGCGAACCCCTTGCAATTCAAGGGTTCGCGTGCCTATCTTGCCTCGATCCCCGGCATTCGTCCGGGGTTCCTGGTTATCCAGGGTGATTCATTTCGGAGGCAAATCTAGTGAACGACAACCTACGGAAGTGGCTTCCGTGGATCCTTGTTGCAGCCGTTGCTGTGATCATCGTCATCGTTATCGCCGTGAATTCGGGCGGAGACGACGAAGTCGCAGCAACGACGAC
>JAMBLK010000322.1 GCA_023336855.1 Actinomycetes bacterium | reverse complement strand
TGGCTGTGGTCTGTCTGCTCCCCGCCTGTACCATCCCCACCAATGAGGCTCTACAACACGCTTGGCCGAGAGTTCGCCGAACTCCGCACGCGCGACGAAGGCAAGATCGGGATGTACGTCTGCGGGGCGACCGTGCAGTCTGCTCCCCACCTCGGTCATGGCCGCTCTGCCGTCGTGTTCGACGTCATCCGCCGCTACCTCGAGTGGCTCGGGTTCGAAGTCACCTATGTCCGCAACGTCACGGACGTCGACGACAAGATCATCGCAGCAGCGCTAGATGAGGGGGTGTCGACGGACACGATCGTCGAACGCGCCTACACGGCATTCGATGAGGCTCACCGGAGGCTCGGTGTCCGAGAACCCACGGTCGAACCATGGGCTACCCATCACATCGACGAGATGCTGGAGTTGATCGGCCAACTCCTCGACACAGGCCATGCGTATGCGGTCGGCGGTGACGTCTACTTCTCGATCCGGTCCTATCCAGCGTACGGCAGGCTCTCGCGGCACGATCCGAGCGACCTCCGTTCCGGGGCGCGCGTCGACCCCGACGATCGGAAGAAGGATCCTCTCGACTTCGCCCTTTGGAAGGCGGCGAAGCCGGGCGAGCCGTCCTGGGATGCACCGTGGGGTGCTGGACGTCCCGGGTGGCACATCGAATGCTCTGCCATGGCGCGCAAGTACCTCGGCGTCGGATTCGACATCCACGCCGGAGGACACGACCTGATCTTCCCCCATCACGAGAACGAGATCGCACAGTCGGAGGCTGCGACCGGAGAGCCGTTCGCCAATTACTGGCTCCACAACGGGATGATGAACCTCGAAGGCGAGAAGATGTCGAAGTCGACGGGTCATGTCATCGACCTCCTCGAAGCACTGGACATCCACCGACCGACTGCCGTCCGTCTCGTGTATCTACGCACTCACTATCGCAAGCCCCTCGACTTCTCCGAGGGTGGTCTCTTCGATGCAGAAGCGGCGCTTGACCGCCTGTGGGGGTTCCGACGCCGGACGCCGGAGCCGGTCGAGGACGCGCCCGATGAGGAGATGATTTCACGGTTCCAGACGGCGATGGACGAGGACTTCGACGTCGCAGGAGGTCTCGGTGTCCTCTTCGACCTGGTTCGTGAGGGAAACCGTCGCCTCGATGACACTGAGGATGCGGGCGCCTTGGTCGCTGCCTACGACGAGATCGTCGGAGTACTCGGACTCGGCGAAGAGACATCCGACCTCGAGGACCTCGGATTGAAGATCGCCGAGATCGCAGCTAAGTACGGTGTGCCCTCGGGATCGATCGGAGACCTTCTCGAAACCCGGGACCGGGCCCGTTCCGAGCGGAATTGGGCAGCATCGGATGGAATTCGAGACGACCTCGGTTCGATCGGGATCGTGGTGGAGGATGCGCCAGATGGCTCGCGCTGGCATAGGGGATAGGGTCGAAGGCTTCCACGCTGTTGTCGCGGCTGTTCAGGCAGGGCGTGCGAAGACCGTGAGAATCGAACGGCGGCGACTCAACCGGCCCACGTACGCAGCCCTCGCCGACGACGCCCGATCAGCCGGGGCTCGTGTCGAGTACGTCGACGATGTTCGCGACATCGCTTTGACGTCTGCTCCACAGGGTGTCGTGGCCGTGTGCCGGCCCAAGGAGATCGTGTCGTTGGAGGACGCCGTTGCGGCGACCGATCCGGCCGCCCTCCTGGTTTTCGATCATCTCGAGGATCAACGCAACCTCGGCGCCTCCATCCGATCTGCCGTCGCTGCCGGGTTCAGAGCTGCCGTCGTGCCGAAGCGGCGCTCGGCTCCGATCGGTGCTGCAGCATTCAAGACTGCAGCTGGGACGTTGGAGGAAGTCGCTCTCGTGGAGGTGTCGTCCGTCCCCGAGGCGCTCCGCAGGTTGGAGAAGTTGGGTGTCTGGCGGGTGGGTCTCGATGGAGCAGGGGAGCGGTCCCTGTTCGGATTCGATCTGCTCGCCGAACCGGTCGCTGTAGTGGTCGGCGCCGAAGGGAAAGGTCTGCACCGACTGACGGCAGAACGCTGCGACGCCATCGTCCGGATCCCGCATGCCGGTCCGGCCGAGAGCCTCAACGCATCCGTTGCGACGGCCCTCGCCGTATTCGAGGTCTCCAGAGCCCGCGGCTGGGTATCCTGACGGCTGCGCCGGGTTAGCTCAGCTGGCAGAGCATCTCTCTTGTAAAGAGAAGGTCATCGGTTCGAATCCGATACCCGGCTCCGAAGAGAACCCTTGGGAGGCAACGATCTCCCGAGGGTTTCTCTGTTTCCCTGCCGTCGTGGCAGCGGGTTTGGTCTGCATTTGGTCCGCATCGCGATCGAAAACGCGCCTCACGCTGTTGCCTTCCTGGCTGCTGTGAATGCTGCGTCGAGGGCGTCTGTGACCTTGGATCGGTCCTCCGGGTAGAGGTGTCCGTAGCGGTCCATCGTGATGACGATTGAGCTATGTCCGAGGTGTTCCTGTATGACTTTGGGGTGCGCTCCTTGGGCGATGAGGATGGACGCCGCGGTGTGCCGCAGATCATGGATTCTCAGTTTCGGGTCGAGGTGCGCGACTTCACGTGCCGGTGCCCAGACACGGCGGCGGAAGTTCGACCAGTCCATCGGTCCGCCTGCTGAGTTCGTGAAGACAAGTGCGTCGGGTTCCGGCGGTACGTGTTCGAGGTGTGCGGCGATCATGGCGGCGAGGAACGTCGGGATTGGAACCGTCCGAGTCTTGCCGTTCTTCGGCAGACTGAAGACCTTGGAGCCGTGCACGTTGGTCGCTGATTCTGCGATGACGAGTTCCCGGCGGAGGAGGTTCACTCGGCCCCGCCGTAGCGCCGTCGCTTCGCCTTGTCGGATGCCTGCGTAGGCGAGTGTGTAGATGAGGGCTTCGTGTTCGTCGGGGATAGCGTCGGCAAGTCGTTGCACCTGATCGGGGGAGAGGTGCAGCATCTCCTTACGTTCCACGCGCGGAAGCGACGCCCCCTCTGCCGGGTTGTTGGGCAGCATCCTGCTGCGCATTGCTGCCTTGAATGTCTGGGACAGGAGGCCGTGTGCCTTTCGGATGGTCAATGGTGAGAGGCCTACTTCATGCAACGTGGTGATCCACTGTTCTACGTCGATGGCTCGGATGTCTCTGAGCCGAGCATCTCCGAAGTGGGGGAGTATCCGCGAGTTGAACAGCGACTCGTATGTCTCAAGCGTCTTCGGCTTCAGGTGGGTCTTGGTGTCGAGCCACGTCCTTGCCCACTCCCCATAGGGGGTGGCTTGGAGGGTGGGATCGATCCACTCGCCGGTTTGCGTCTTGTATTCGACGGCCTTGCGTTGTCTCGTGGCGTCGCTCTTGCGTGTGAAGGTGCCGGCGGATCGTTCCCGGCCTGTGGTGGGGTCTCGGTAGAGGATCTGCCATTTCCCACGGTGTTTGCGAATGCGTGCCATGTCACGTCTCCTTTGATTCGATGAACCCGGACCGGTTCAGTCAGCTTTGCGGGTGAACGTCCTGTACCGCTGGCGCCGGTCGGGGTTCCGATAGCCGACGCGCCAGGCGTGGCCCTTGTCCTTTGGTGTCTTCTCTACCCATGCCACGATGGCACCTCCTCGAATCAGCCAAACCGATGGCTCTACGGCGATTGTGCCACCCGCGTGT
>JAMBLK010000321.1 GCA_023336855.1 Actinomycetes bacterium | reverse complement strand
GGCATCCGTGCCGTCAACCTCTCGCCGGGGGACGGGGCCCGGGCGATTACCGAGATGGTGGCCGCGGGCGTACTTGTCGAGTAGAGGGTTGTCGGTTGTCGGTATCCCGTAGTCCGTAGTCCGTAGTGGGGTCCGTAGTCCGTGAAGGCTCAGCCTGATCTGCTGATCTACTCGCAGCCCGGTGGGTCGTGGCCCGGTTGGGGTCGGATGAGCCGCCGTTTCAGTGGCGGCGAGTCGGGGTCGATTCGGAGGCCTTGTTGGTGGATCGCTACGTGGTGGTGGAACCAGCACAACGTGGTGAGGTTCTCGGGGTCGTGAGATCCGCCGTCAGCCCGGAGTTGGATGTGATGCGGTTCGAGCCGATACCGGCTTGTGCAGCCCGCGATGGTGCAGCCTCCGTCACGGTGAGCGACGAGGCGACGGACGGCGGGTGGGATCGCCCGGGAGGCTTTCGAGGTGACGACGGGTGTGCCGTTGTCCAGGCCGATGATCTGCACCGTGCCGGTACACAACAGTTCTTCGAGCACTGCGGGTCCGGCCCTGGGTCCGTACTCGACCTCGCAGCCGTTCTCGCCGCCCGTGCCGTTCGCTTCTCCGAGGTCGACGAGGATCGACACCGACCCACCACCAGGGGCGGTTTCGCTGTTGGTGGTGCGGTTGAGGGAGTCATGAGCCATTGCGACCAGCGCGTCGGCTTGGAGTTGGCCACGGGTGTATCCGTCGCCGCCGGCGAGGAGACGCAGTTCGTCGGCCCTTGCATACAACGCCCGCTCCAAGACGTCGCCGTCGACACCGGCGAGCTGCCCGGTGATCCGTCTCGACGACTCGTCCAGTGTCGCCTGGACCGCGACGAACCGTTCCATGAACGCCTCATGGGCAGTCCTACGCGTCACTCGACGCTGGTTGGCGATCAGACGTTTCACTGTGGGGAGGTCCACCGTCTCGGAATGGGTCAGTGTTGTCTGGTCGGCTCCGGCGTCTGCGAGGCGCATCAACGCCACAGCCCGATCGAAGGTGACGTCGCCGTCTCCAAGCCGGGCGTTCAGCGACCGGTCGTTGCCGAGGTGCCGGGCACAGAACACAAGATCCGAAGCAAACGACCGTGACACGTCGAGCTCAGCGGAGAGCCACTCGTTCATCGACCGGTGACCAGTGCGGCCCGCAACGTGTTTCTTGTCCAACTCGTTGACCAACGTTGCCTGTTCACAGCGCAGATCCGAGATCTCCGCCTCAACCTCACGGAGCCTGCAAGCCAACTCGTCAGCAGTAGGGCTATAGAAGAACATACGAACAACGTATCAACCGCCAATGACAGAAACCGCCGGAAACCACACCACAACCCAAGAAATCCAGATTTCTCGGGAATCCCCAGTGCCACGCTCTCGTCGCTCTCGCGATCCACCGAGGACTGATGCCGGGGCAGGCTTCCGAACCATGACCGCCGCTCTCAAAGAACGGGCGGAAGCTCGCTAGTTGCCTGGATGCTCCCTGGCGATTAACTCGCCTTGGAGTTGCTTCACCCGGGACGTCAACGACACGTGATAGAAGTGCGGATTCACGAGCCGACGTACACCGGGATCAAGTCGATGCAGATCGTCGAGCCTGCGCTGCCGCATCTCGGCCAGCGAAGGAACGCCGCCAACGCGTTCACCCTG
>JAMBLK010000320.1 GCA_023336855.1 Actinomycetes bacterium | reverse complement strand
TGTAGACCGAAGTCCTGAGCACGACCACAAACTGCTCACAAGAGAAGGACCGACTGGAGCTTCCAGCCGGTCCTTCTCAATAGTGAGTGCGAACACTCGTCTTTCAACCAGCGACACCCGCGAGACTCTCGGTGATCTCACTGACCGACGGAACCTGTCCGACAGTTCTCACCTCGCCGTCACCTTCGGAGAGCGACGCTCGTTCTCCGTTTCAGCGAGTCGTCGATGATATGGCACACACAGATGTCCCCGGGATCCGTGGGTGGCAGTGTCGCGGCGAGACCGACGAGCCGATCCAACTCGGCGCGTGTTTGTTCCAACTCGGCGATCCGCCCATCGATAGCCTGCCGCTGGGTCTCGAGGATGTCGACAACGTGACCACAGGGAGCCTCGGCACGGTCTCGAAAAGCCAGAATGTCACCGATCGCATCGAGGCCCAGGCCGAGACCGCGAGCGCCACGGATGAAGGCAAGTCGGGCGACGTCGCCATCGTCGTAGTCGCGATAGCCGGAGGGCGTGCGTGAAGGCTCCGGGAGAAGACCCTTCGACTCGTAGAAGCGGATGGTCGAGGTTTCGACGCCGATCTGTTGGGCGAGGCTGCCGATCTTCATGGTGTGGTCGTGTAGCCCATGGCGTCGATCGCTGCCTTCAGCGTGACTTCATCGACGAGCGAAGAGTCGTAGACCACACGAACGGTGTCGGCACGGTGGTCGGCATCTACTTCTTCGACCCCTCCGAACGCCGTGAGGGCGAATCGGACGTTGTTCTCGCACCCCGAACAGGACATCCCCTCGACGGCGAGTGTTGCATCGATAGTCATCAGTGTTCCTTCCTGACACGTGCCGCGAGAGCGGCCGCGAGCTTTCTTTGTCTCGGTACTCCGGTGAAAGCGAGTTCACCACCGATAACGACCGCCGGAACGGTCATGATGCCGAACTGTCCGACGACCTCGGGATGTTCGCTGAGATCGATCTCCTCCCAAGTGAGACCGGGATGATCGATGAGCGCCGCTTCTACGACTCGCTTGACGTCATCGCATCCTGCGCATCCAGGCGTCGACAGGATCTGCACGTCGGTCGTGAATTCCATCAGATTCCTCCGATCGGAATCAGCAGGCCCCACAGGGCGATCATCATCCCGGCGAACACGGCCAGTCCGACGCCACTGATGAGACGGGACCGTTCGGTGTTGGCGAGCAGCCAGCGGGAGACACCGCGCTGGTCTCCTCCCCCGTATGCGATCGCAGCGATGGGCCAGAGAGGCATGGATCGACCGAGAGCATTGGCAGCAAGCAGGATCGCCCCATACCAGGGGTTCCCGACGATCACAGCCCATGCGAGGACCGCCTGGTAGGTCGGGAACGGGCATCCGATGCCGAAGCCTCCCCCGAGTGCCATACCCATGCCCAACGACTTGGGGTACGGACCGAGGCGGTTGAGGCTTCGGGGCATGGAGCGACGGCCCGGCCGTGGTAACTCGATGATCCGGAACTCCCAGAGAGCCATGACGAGAAACAGCACGCCGAGAGCGACATAGAGCAAGCTCGTCGTGCTCATCGAACTATCAAACGGTGTCAGGAACCGGAGGAGACTCCCCCCGGTGAACGCTACGAGGGCACCCCAGATCGCCATCGTGGCAACAATGCCGGATGTGAACAGCGTCATCGGCGGCAGCCAGGACCGGCCCCTCTCACGGCCCTCGACGGCGATCGCGTTCATCGTGAAGATCAACGGGAGACCGCACGGCGTGAAGATCATCGTGACGCCCGACACGAACGACAACGCAACTCCGACCCCAAGCGCCGTGATCTCGACCGTGCCGACCACTCCCTCCTGCAGGCCGAACGCGAACAGGTTGATCGAGTCGAAGAAGATGAAGAGGATGACAGCCAGCGCAGCACCGATCCCAAGCCCTGCGGTAAGCAGACGGATCTTGCCCGATCTCTCGGTGTTGACTTCAGCGGTGGTCGTGTCCATGGCACTCCGTCGATTCGATCTCCGCGGAACGTACAACTTCAAGTAGGTTGAAGGTCAAGCCAGATGTCGGATAACCGACAGTCGG
>JAMBLK010000319.1 GCA_023336855.1 Actinomycetes bacterium | reverse complement strand
GAACGTCCTCGATCGCGGCCTCGACGACGGACGGACGAACGTTCTCTCCCCCGGTCAGGATCAACTCATCTCTCCGACCGGTGACGATCAGTCTCTGCTCGGCATCCAGGTGCCCGAGGTCGCCGGTTCGGTACGGACCGACGCGTGGCGGTTCCCCGATGTACCCGGGAGAGACCGCGAGACCGTCGAGGAGAATCTCACCATCATCGAACGACAGAGCGAACCCGTCGAGGACCCGACCCGCGGTCCCGAGCGATTGCCGTTCCTTCCCCGGTTCAACGGTTGCAACTTGTGAGCTCGTCTCGGTCATTCCGTACGTCTGAAGAATCGGCAGACCGGCAGCGAGGCCTCGCCCGACCAGGGCCCGGCTTGCCGGCGCTCCGCCCAGGAGGACTCCTTTGATCCCTTCATACGGTCCCGGATCGACCTCGAGGATTCTGTGCAACATCGTTGGCACGAGGCTCGCCATCGACACCGATCCTCCCTTGAGACTCAGAGCCACTGCCACGGCGTCGAATCCCTCATGGAGTTCAATGGATCCACCGGCTGTGAGGCTCCGCCAGACGACCGAGAGACCTCCGACATGGAAGAGAGGGAGCGTCAGGAGCCACCGGTCTCGGGAGTCGTTTCCAAGTCGACGCCGGGAGGCCTCGACTGCCGCCGTGATGTTCCCTGGGGTAAGCACGACACCTCTCGGATGCCCGGCACTTCCGGATGTTGGGACGATGGCGTACGCCGTCCCGGCCACGGCGCCGTCCGCGTCGACGCGATGCGGACCGTACGGTGCCGGCACCGCTCCGAGCAGAGGTATGGCGACCAGGGCAACGATGTCCTCCAGGGTCAATGTCGCGGCAAGGGGAACCACATCGCCGGGTTCGACGCCTTCGTCGTGGAGAGCCTGTGCATGCGCGTTGACCCGACGGTCGAGCTCTGCATATGAGATCGAACCATCGGCGGAGGTCACTGCACGGGAATCGGGATGTGCCCTTGCGTGGATCCCCACCCACTCGTGCGGCAGGGTGTCGGTCATGGTGGTCACTACAGTATCGCCTCGTGACCTCTGAGATATTCGACCCAGCTGCGTGGGACCCCGTCGAGGGGTTCGACTTCACGGACATCACCTATCACCGATCCACCACGATTGGTGCCGTTCGCGTCGCGTTCGATCGACCCGAGGTTCGTAACGCGTTCCGTCCGCACACCGTCGATGAGCTGTACACAGCGCTCGACCATGCCCGCATGACGTCCGACGTAGGTGCGGTGCTCCTGACCGGAAACGGTCCGTCGCCGAAGGATGGTGGCTGGGCGTTCTGCTCTGGTGGCGACCAGCGGATTCGTGGAGCCGACGGCTACCAGTATGAGGGGTCGGAGGGCGTTGACGCTGCCAGGCTCGGACGACTTCACATTCTCGAGGTGCAGCGCCTGATCCGGTTCATGCCCAAGGTCGTCATTGCCGTCGTTCCCGGCTGGGCCGTCGGCGGCGGCCACAGCCTGCACGTTGTGTGCGATCTCACGCTCGCCTCACGCGAACACGCCGTGTTCAAGCAGACCGATGCCGATGTCGCCTCCTTCGATGGAGGTTATGGCTCGGCGCTCCTCGCCCGCCAGGTCGGTCAGAAGCGTGCGAGAGAGGTGTTCTTCCTCGGCCGTGCGTACTCGGCACAGGACGCCTACGAGATGGGCATGGTCAACGCTGTCGTCGATCATGCCGATCTCGAGACCGCGGCACTCCAATGGGCAAGCGAGATCGTCGCCAAGAGTCCAACGGCACAGCGCATGCTGAAGTACGCCTTCAATCTCCCTGACGACGGACTCGTCGGCCAGCAACTATTCGCGGGTGAAGCGACCCGTCTCGCCTACGGCACAGCCGAAGCGAAGGAAGGCCGCGACGCGTTCCTGGAGAAACGCGACCAGGACTACAGCGCCTTCCCGTGGCACTTCTAGGCGGCCGGCAGCCGCAGTACTCAGTACTGAGTACTCAGTACTCAGTACTCAGAAGGTCAGCAGATAGGCATCGACAATCGGGTGGATCCCATGTTGGAGAGGCCCACGGATGTCGCGTCCTCTTCCCTCCCCTCAGCCTCAATCCACGGTTGCTCAGTCGAACGAGCGTCTCCCATCATGTCCCCCCCCAGCTTGCTGGGGGGACGCGAGGTGCTTGCGACGAGCAGGGGGGGGCACCGGGGAAGTGTGCCTTGCG
>JAMBLK010000318.1 GCA_023336855.1 Actinomycetes bacterium | reverse complement strand
TGCTCTACAAGCCCACGGTCCGCAGAGCACCTTCGAGCTCCGGGAGGGTTGGCATACCGCTCCTGGCTCCGATAGCTGTCACCGCCAGAGATCCGGCGATGACGGCTCTCTGCACCGAGGACTCGAGACTGAGTCCGTCATCGAGGCCCGCGGCGAGAGCCCCACAGAAGGTGTCCCCTGCCCCGGTGGTGTCGACCGGGGTCACATCGATGGCGGCGACGGACTCGCGGGTATCGGCCCGGATGATGCGAGCACCTTCGCCTCCGAGCGTCACGATGGTCACAGGTACAGGGAGGCTCCTCGCCGAGAGTGGATCGCCCGAACCGGTCAGTGTCGCGAGCTCGCCACGGTTCACAATGAGCACGTCGATCGACTTGAGAAGAGCGATGGGCAGGTGCATTGCCGGCGCCGCATTGAGAATGACGATGCCTTCCGATGCGCCGGCCGCCGCGAGTACAGCGTCCATCGGAATCTCGAGTTGAAGGAGGGTCACCGTCGCCGCCATGAGAGCCGCCGATGCTCCTTCAACATCGGACGGGGAGACGTTGCCGTTCGCCCCCGGACTGACCACGATCGCGTTCTCCGCCGCGTCGTCGACGGTGATGATGGCGAGACCACTCGGAGCGACGGGATCCACCGTGAGGTGTCCAACGTCGACTCCTTCGCGTTCGAATTCCCCGACGAGGTCCCGGCCGGCTTCATCGGCGCCGATACGCCCCACGAAGACAACGTCGCTTCCAAGGCGCGCTGCAGCGACGGCTTGGTTCGCACCCTTGCCGCCGGGCATCGTCTCGTGGCCGGACCCAAGAACCGTCTCGCCCGGAACCGGGTGGTGCTCGACGCGAGCGACCAGATCTTGATTCACGGATCCCACGACGACGATCATTCGTGCTCCTCAACGATTCGGTAGACGGTACCGCCGGCGGAGACGACGTAGATCTCACCGTCGTCGTCCCGTCCGAACGAGGACACGCCGGCGACGGTTCCTGTTCCATCGGTCCAATCGTGAAGGGATCCGTCGGGAGCGATCGATCGGATGAACCCTGTGCACCAATCCGAGAAGAAGTAGTGGCCGTCGAGCTGTGGAATGGCGCTCCCCCGGTAAACGTATCCACCGGTGACGGAACACCCTTCGTCGTGCCGGTACTCGTGCACGGGGACACTGAGGACCTGCCCAGAGACGTCGACTCCGTCGCACGGCCCCGCGAAGCAATCCGTGCCCTCGTAGAGGGGCCATCCGAAGTTGAGTCCCACGTCCTCCATCGACGCCCGGTTGATCTCTTCGACGTCGCCCTGGCCGACATCTGCTATCCAGAGGATCTCGCCATCGAACGAGAACCTCCACGGGTTCCGCAGTCCGATCGCCCAGATCTCGGGCGAATCGAAGGCATGGCTCCGTGTGATGTCGTACGTCTCGATCTCGGGCCCAACCACGATTCGAAGCATCGAACCGAGCAGCGTGCTCTCGTTCTGCCCGTTCCCGTACTTGTCGTTGGACGCGCCTCCGTCACCCATCCCGATCCAGAGGTCGCCGGTCGGACCGAACGCGATCATGCCACCGTTGTGGTTCTTGGCCGGTTGCCGCAATTCGAGGATCACGCGCTCGGAGTCCGGATCCGCCGAGGGTACGTCGTCTTCGATAGTGAACTCCGACACGACCGTCGCGTTGTTCTTCGCCGTGTAGTTGACATAAAGCCGATCAGGATGATCGGGATGGAACGCGAGCCCCAGCAACCCTTGCTCCCCTTTGAACTTCACCCGCTTTCGGATGTCGAGGAACACGGTGGGATCGTTGCCGTCCGTAACGATCCAGATGACACCGGGCTGATCGACAACGAACCCGTCCCCACCCATCGTGATGTAGAACACCGGCTGCTCAAAGCCCTCCGCCACCGGCTCGAGGCGGAGGATCGTGTCGTCGGTCGGCAGCGTCGTCGGTGGTGTCTCTTCCGGACCAAGCGTCGTCGTGGTCGCTGGTTCCTCCGGTGCTGTGGCCGCAACGGCCGACGTGGTCGTTGGTGTTGTGTCCGGAACCGTCGAAGGTGTTGATCCGGTCGTACACGCAGCGGCGATCAGAGCGGCAGCCGCTGCACCCGTGATGAGTCGTCGCACCTCAGCCCGATTCGACTATGCCTGCGGCCGCTGCGTCATCGTCGGCCCGGCGGGCCACGCGGCGACCTTCGGTCTCGTCGACGCGGGTCAGGAGATAGATACCGACCAGGAAGAACACGATCAAACCGAGAATCGCCGGTCTCGACGATCCGAATACCGTAACGGCAGCAACGAAGAGCAACGGCCCGACGATCGCCGAGAACTTGGACATGACGGAGAAGAACCCGAAGAACTCACCGGAGAGCGCCTTCGGCGACATCGACGCATACAGGCTTCGACTCAGCGCCTGCGAGCCTCCCTGGACCACGGCGACCATGAACGCGAGGAACCAGAATTCGACGACGCTGTCGAGGAAGAAGCCCCAGACGGCGATCGCCGAATACACGATCAGAGCGAGGATGATCGTTCGCTTCGTCGTCATCGTGTCGGCGAGTCCCGAGAAAAGGGGACGTCCAACGACGATCGCAACGGCGAGTCCGATCGCTTCAACCACGAACAACAATCCCAGGATCGCGAGAAGGTCACTCGTTCGCGGCGGCTGCATCACGGTGGCCTCGCCGATGACCATGGCCGTGCCGGACGAGGCTTCGTCCGCTTCGCCGGTGTTGACGATCTCGAGAAGATGCTCCCCGGCTTCCGTGGCTGCGATGTCGATGTCCACACCGTCGTGAATCGCCGAGTTGTAGCCCTCGATGATCACCGGCTCGTCATCCTCAATCACGGCCGATCCGTCGATGAGCACGGCCCAGTTCCCCCGGTCCGGCCCCTCGCTGAAGTGCACCCGCACCGTCGTGCCGTTGTACGCCAGCGAGTAGGTCGCGCCGGCATCGTGGGTGACGGCATACTCACCGTCGTCATCCCATACACCTCCGAGCGCAACGGCTGATGAGTCAACGGCGTAGTCGCCCTCACCGACCGCGCCTGCGGTGTCTTCATACGCCGGCGGCCTGGTCCCGGTGATGTCCTCACCAACAACGAACTGGCTCCCGATCCCGACGACTGGAAGCATGATGAGATTCCACACGACGAACGCGAGGAAGAACGCCCGCTTCGACTCCTCCTTGGATGGGATCTTCCCGAACACGATCGAGAACGGGATCCCGACGAACTGTACGAGCAGAATCGCGGCGATCAGCTCGATCGATCCGAAGCCCAGTTCTGCCCCGTAGATGACCGCGACGGTGATGATCGTGCCGATGCCGTCGTTGTAGATCAGGTACGCGATGAGGAACCTGAGGAGCTCTCTGTAGCTGCGCAGGTGGCTGAACGTGTCTCCGAGCCGTGAGAACGTGATCGAGAGCAAGCTGCCGGACTCGGTCGACACTGCGGCGGGTGGCTCGGGGACCCGTCGCATGATCGGAATCGAGAAGATGATCCACCAAATCGCGACGGTCAGGAACGAGAGTCGCGTCCCGAGCGAGTCGCCGATCGTGAAGATCATCACGATGTTGATGGCGAGGAGCAACCCTCCCCCGAGGTATCCGACCGCGTACCCCATGGTCGAGACACGATCGATGTCCTCGTCCCGTGCGACGTGGGGCAGCAGAGCGTCGTAGAAGACGTTGCCCGCGGCGAAGCCGAGCCTCGCGATGACGAACGCGACAGATGCGATCAGCCAGTCGCCCGTACCAACGAAGAAGAGGAGCGAGACCCCGAATGCTCCGACGAGGATGGAGAGAGCGAGGAGCTTCTTCTTCCCCCGTTTGAGGTCCGAGATCGTTCCGAGGATCGGAGCCAGGATCGCAACGACGACCAGCGAGATCGAGAGCGTCGCCGTCCAGTAGGCGGTTGCCTGTGCGGCCGAGCCGAGGGTGCGGCCGGCCACCTGGCTGTAGTACACCGGCAGGATGGCAGCGAGAATCGTGGTGGCGAACGCGGAGTTGGCCCAGTCGTACAGGGTCCATGCCCGGACTCGTCTCCGGTACTCCCGATCGTCGACGGCTCCGTACCCGGCAATCGCATCGCTCATCCGTTGGTTCTCCCTCTCGACCCGGACCGAGGCTAGTCGGACGATCCTTCGGACCAGAGGGTTCGCAACGTCTCTGCGACCGACGGCGGGTCCTCGATCGGAGACATGTGACCGACACCCGCGACAACGGTGAGAGCGCCGCCTGCAGCGACCGCCATGTGGTTGGCCTCTGCGATCGGTGAGAGCACGTCGTGTTCGCCGACGATCACAGCGACGGGAATCGATAGATTCGACAGCACGGCGGTGCGGTCGGGCCGCTGCTTCATGCCTTTGAGCGCGGCGACGATGGACTCGGCGTGTGTCGACTCGATCATGGTTCGGAGCCGGGAACGGGTCCAGGTCGACGCCGAATCCGACACCAGTACACCGATCATGTCGGCAGCGAGTCCGGACCGACCCTCGGCGGCAACCCGCTCGGCCGCAGCATCACGCCCGGCTTTCGCATCCGCTGAATCCTCTGTGGACTTCGTGTCGACGAGCGCCAGCGTCCGGAGTCGTTCCGGATGGTGTTCCGCGAGAGCGAGAGCGACGTAGCCGCCCATCGAGAGCCCGACCAGATCCACCGTGTCGATGCCCAGAGCGTCGAGCACGGCGACAAGGTCATCCGCATGGTCCTCCATCGAAAGCACAGAACGGGTGGACGGGGACGACCGGCCGAAGCCGCGCAGATCTGGAGCGATGCACCGTCGGGAATCGGAGAGGATCTGGATCTGCTCGAGCCACATCGTCGAATCGAGCGGAAACCCGTGGATGAAGAGAGCGACAGGATCGCTCCCCAGTTCGCGATAGAAGAACTCGTGATCGTTGACAGTGATATGGGGCATGCCGCAGTGTTACACATCCAATGGCGGAGAATCTGAGTCCGATGGTTTCCTCGACCGACACCGTGTGAGGTGTGGTGATAGCGTCGGGGATATGAATCAGTCACGCATCGGTCTCGCTCACCTTCCTACGCCGCTCGAACCGGTGGACCGCCTCACCGCAGCGTGGGGCGGCCCGACCATCTGGGTCAAGAGGGATGACCTCACCGGTTTCGGCCTCTCAGGGAACAAGATTCGGAAACTCGAGTTCCATCTCGCCGCAGCGTTCGACGCCGGCGCCGACACGGTGATCACCTGCGGCGCAGTCCAGTCGAACCACTGCCGGGCCACGGCGCTCGCCGCCGCCCGTGTCGGGCTTCACACAATCCTGTACCTCCG
>JAMBLK010000317.1 GCA_023336855.1 Actinomycetes bacterium | reverse complement strand
TTCGGGATCGTCCACGTGACTGCGTTGAGGATCTCGGGTTCCATGCACCGTCTCCCGGTAGTTGTTGGTGCAACCACCCTAGGAGAGGTCGAATCACCACAGACAACGGATTCCGGAGGCAAGGACTCGCCAATCACCCCGGGTCGCGGCCATCCCGCGCGGCTACGAACCCCGGCGTTGGCACTCCTCGGCACACTCCTAGGATGACGTCATGCACATGCTCATCGCGACATCGGGCGTCCTGAGCCCTGAACCAGTGGTCGACTTCACTCGTCACCTTCTCGGCCAGAACGGTCGCGTCACACTGATCACCGTCATCGAGGTGCCACGCGCGTTTCTCGACGACCTTCGTGTCTCCGAGGGCCGCGGCTCGGCATCGAGCGACGAGCAGGAGGAGGCCGTAGCGGACTACCTCGATGAGCGGGGTCGCAAGATCGTGGAACCGATCCGCGCCGCTCTCGAGTCGGCTCGAATCCCGTCGGAAGTTCGATTTGTCGAGGGCGACGACGCCGCCGCCGCGATTGCAGATGCGGCCACGACCCTCGACGCAGATATCGTTGTGCTCGGGACCACACGCTCGATCTTCAATCGTGAGGCCTGGGAGAGTGTGTCTGCCCGGGTCATGCTCGAATCTGACCGTCCGGTTCTCGTCGTTCCGGGCCCCCAAAGAGATGACTCCCGACCCAAACCTCATGAGGGATCCGAAGAAGACCAGGGAACCGTCGGTCCGTAGCCTCCGATACGCCCTCGAACTCCTCGTCCACGAGCAGGCATTATCTGGCTCTTCGGAAGTGAGCGGGTTCGGCTACAACTCGGGAGATAGCAGCCAGTATTACGTCGTACGTACGTATGACGTATCACGATCCCGGGATCAGAGGTGAGACATCCGCCTCTCAAGATGCTCGCGTGGAAATCGTGCGAAGTCACGGCCACAGGACGTCCGATTCGTGGTACGTACTACGTCACTCGTACTACGTGCTACGGCCCGAGGCTCCGCCCGACTCACTACCGACCCCTACACCACACCCCGCTCAAGTCCGAAGTCCCTCTTACCTTCCCGGCACCACGATGGTGACCGTCTCGCCGCAGAATCCCACGACCAGATCGCGGGCGGCGATCTCCACCTCCGTAATGCCTGCCGGGATGTCAACGCCGTCGAGGGAACGGGTGAACGGCTGTTCGTCGACGTGGGGGTGAGCGAGGATCCGTGTGCCGAGGACCGCGCCTTCGGGAGAGCGAACCTCCCACGCGTCGGCGTACTTGTCCCATCCGGTGTCGGCGCTGAGGATCGTGGCTGACACGCGATAGGTATCACCCGACGAGTCGATGGTTGCTGCGACCACGTCGGCACAACCGGTGGTCACCGTGGTTGTGGCGACGACCGTTGAAGAGGTTTGCTCCTCTTCTCCGGACGACGAACACGACGTCATCGCCATCACCGCGACGAGGGCAACGGTTGCCAAACCCCAACGTTGGCTCACCGACCCGCCACCGATCATTCCATGTGTCAATGCCGTTCCTTTCGTCATCGGGTGGCCTCGCATCTGAGGTTCATAGCGGAGCCTTGCCCTCCGATGGCGGCCTCGAGAGCGCGACACGCTGTCTCAACACGCTGTTGAGCGTCCGCGAATCCTGATCCTGCGATCACCTTGTCGATCTCCTCAAACGACGACGCACCGGGAAGAT
>JAMBLK010000316.1 GCA_023336855.1 Actinomycetes bacterium | reverse complement strand
GACTCTGCCACATGGGTGGAGGCGGAGCGCGTCTTCCTCGATCTCGCGGAACGCTACGGCTACGGGTTCGTGCTCACCCCGCTCTTCGAATCGACCGAACTCTTCTCTCGCGGTGTCGGTGAAGACACCGAGGTCGTTGAGAAGCAGATGTACACCTTCACCGACAAGGGCGGACGCTCCCTGACATTGCGGCCCGAAGCTACCGCTTCTGTGGTGCGGGCGTTGATCCAGGCCGGGGGCGTGGTCGGCACCTTCAAGGGAAGCTGCTGGGGGCCGATGTTCCGCTACGAACGCCCGCAGAAGGGCAGAACGCGCCAGTTCCTGCAGGCCGACATCGAGTACATCGGTGAACCGGCCCCGGGAGCGGACGTCGAGGTCATCGAGTTCGGGTACCGGTATCTGCAAGAACTCGGAGTGCCGAACGTCGAGGTCCAACTCAACAGCATTGGCGATGCCGCGGATCGGTCCGCCTATCGCAAGGAGCTCACCGCCTACCTCGAGAGCCGTCAAGACGAGCTCTCTCCCGATGCGCTCCGACGCATGTACGAGAACCCGCTCCGGGTGCTCGACTCCAAGGCTGATGTAGCCGTGGTTGCCGACGCCTCCACGCCGATCGAGCATCTTTCGGACGAGGCCGCCGAGCACTTCGCAGCGGTCCGTGAGGGCCTTGAAGCCGCAGGAATCCCGTATCGGATCGTGCCCACGCTCGTGCGGGGACTCGACTACTACAACCGGACCGTCTGGGAGTACGTGCCACTCGATTTCGAGGCGGCCCAGAGCTCGGTGGGCGGCGGTGGTCGTTACGACCCGCTCTTCGAACGGCTCGGGGGCAAACCGACTCCCGCAGTCGGACTGGCCATGGGACTCGACCGGATTCTGCTCGCCAGGGGTCAGACCGTGCCGGGTCCTTCTCTCGACGCATTCGTTGTCGTAGCTGATCCCGAACGTCGGTCTGTGGCGACCGGCCTGGTCCGCCGTCTCCGGGACGCGGGTCTTCGAGTCGATATCGTGGCTGGTGACCGATCGGTCAAAGCACAGTTCAAGGCAGCCGACAGGGCGGGAGCAGCAAATGCCCTTGTCGTCGGCGAGGAATGGGACGAAGGTCGCGTCAGCGCACGCGACCTCGCGACCGGCGAACAACGCCAGGTCGCACTAGAGGAGATCGAGACATGGTTGAGACGATGAAGACCCACGGCGCCGGGACACTGCGCGCCACCGATGTCGGATCCGAAGTGACACTCGCCGGGTGGGTCGGCCGACGCCGCGACCACGGTGGAGTGATCTTCGTAGATCTTCGGGATGCGACCGGGATCGTTCAAGTCGTTCTCAACCCCGATGACGCTCCGGCATCTGAGAAGGAACTGAGCGGACTTCGCATGGAGTTCTGCATCTCGATCACCGGTACCGTTCGACTCCGCCCGGGGGACATGGCGAACCCGGAACTGCCGACCGGTGAGGTCGAAGTCGTCGCCGACACCATGATCGTCCTCAGCCCGTCAGAGACCCTGCCCTTCCAGATCGACGACCGGATCGAAGTCGACGAGGCGAAACGACTCCAATACCGCTACCTCGACCTCCGGCGGCCGTCGATGACCCGGAATCTCCGGGCCCGATCGAAGACGATCCGGGCGATGCGTGATGTGATGGACGACCTCGGATTCCTGGAGGTCGAGACGCCGACACTCATCGCATCGACTCCAGAGGGTGCCCGCGACATGCTCGTGCCGTCGCGGCTCCGGAAAGGCAACTTCTACGCGTTGCCACAATCCCCTCAGCTGTTCAAACAGCTCTTGATGATCGGTGGCGTCGAGCGGTACTACCAGGTGGCACGCTGCTACCGGGATGAGGACCTCCG
>JAMBLK010000315.1 GCA_023336855.1 Actinomycetes bacterium | reverse complement strand
TACGTAATACGTAGTACGTACTACGTATCAATCGAACAGCTGCCGATAGATTCGTTCCAGGTCCGCTACTGACCCATACCGGATCACCATTCGTCCTCCGTCTCCGCGTGGGGTGATCTTCACGTTCGTGGCCAGCCTCTCAGAGAGTTTCTCTTCGAGTTCGATGATGGCGGCCGGGCGCATGGCCGGCAGTCTCCTCTGTGGTGTCTCGTCCGGAACGGAACGGCTCTTCACCGCTTCTTCGACCATCCTGACCGGCCAGCCCTCGGCTATCACTCGTTCTGCGATGTGGACGGCGTACGCCTCATCGTCGAGAGAGAGGAGGGCCCGCGCGTGGCCTGCCGAGAGTTCCTCACGTTCGAGCATCCCCTGGATCGGTGCCGGCAGTTGGAGCAATCGAATGGTGTTCGTCACCGAGCTCCGGCTCTTCCCGACGCTGGTGGCCACCCTTTCGTGAGTCATGCCAAAATCTTCCAGAAGGTTCCGGTACGCTGCAGCTTCCTCCAGCGGGGACAGATCCTTGCGTTGGACGTTCTCGATCAGTGCCTCGGTGAGGTATCGCTCGTCGCTCTCCTCGCTCCTGATAACCGCAGGAATCGTTGCCAGGCCAGCTATTTCAGCTGCCCGGAGCCGGCGTTCGCCGGCGATGAGGAGGTAGGATCCGTCCCTCTCCCCCGGGCGAACAACGACAGGTTGGAGCACACCGACTTCCCGGATCGATGCAGCCAGTCCCTCGAGTGCGTCGTCATCGAATCGGACTCTCGGCTGCTGGGGGCTTGGCGAGATCTCGTTGAGATCGAGTTCCGCGAAGCCAACCGAGGGGTGATCGACCGGAATCAAGGCCTCGAGACCCCGTCCGAGTCCACTCTTACGTGCGGCCATGTCTCCTCCGGAATTCGCGTGCTAACTCCCTATAGGCGATGGCGCCACGGGACATCGGATCGTATGCCTCGATAGGTTCTCCGTACGAAGGAGCCTCTGAAAGCCTGACCGTTCGCGGGATCACCGTTCGGTAGGTCGTATCCCCGAAGTGCTCCCTCACCTGGGCAACGACATCCGCCGCGAGCGTTGTACGCCCGTCATACATCGTCAGAAGCACTCCCTCGATATTGAGTTGAGGGTTCAGGCTCCGCTGGACCAACTGGATGTTCTTCATCAACTGACTCACCCCTTCCAGCGCGTAGTACTCGCACTGGATCGGGATAAGCACCTCATCGGCGGCCGCTAGGCCGTTGACGGTCAGTAGTCCGAGAGACGGAGGACAGTCCACCAGGATGAAGTCATAGTCCTCAGAGATCGGTTCGAGGGCCTTCCCAAGCCGGGCCTCTCGTGAGAACATCGAAACCAACTCGATTTCGGCCCCGGCAAGTTCGATCGTCGCCGGTACCACGAAGAGGTCGCGAACCGACGAGGGTTCGATGACGTCGTCGACTGCAACGTCGTCGACGAGGAGGTCATAGGTCGAGTACTCGATCACCGACCGATCTATGCCAAGACCGCTGGTCGTATTTCCCTGCGGATCGAGATCGACCAGGAGAACGCGTTCCCCTTGGTACGCAAGGCCTGCACCGAGATTGATCGCGGTCGTGGATTTACCGACGCCGCCCTTCTGGTTGGCGATGGCAACGATTGTGGATGGCATTAGGAAGGTTCACTGTCCGAAGTTCGGGGATTAGTCAACGTCATCCTAAGAAGCCAGGCGGGGGAGTCAAGGACCCCCTGGTCAATATGGAGGAGGTCGAGGGTTGTGCCGGGTGGTGCGGTCGGGGATATGTCGGGTTCAGTCGTGCGACTCAAGCCAACAACCGCACATCCTCGATCGGTCAGGAGGGGGACCGCCGCCTCGATCGCCGACGCTGGTTGGAGCGACGCCCGGAACGTGACGACATCTCTTCGCCCGACCACACGGAGAGCGTCCCCCTGCTCGACTGAGACGTTCTCGAGTCCAAGGACGCGAACGGCTCTTCGCGCGAGCCGACATCTCTCTCTCGACCGATCCAAGAGCGTGACTGCCGTGTTCGGATGCGTTATCGCCAGTGGTATGCCGGGCAGGCCTACTCCCGACCCGATATCGAGAATGTCGGTAGGAATCCGGTCCCAGGCCGCAGCGAAGATGATGGAGTCGGCGAGATGCCGATCAACGAGTCGCGATCCCTCATCCGGCCCGACTCCGCCCGCATCAACCGCCTCGGTACTCAGCCAGCGCGCGAACTCGATCAACTGCTCCCCCTGCGCCGGTGTCAGGTCTATTCCGGCCCGGAGAGCAGCCTTTTCGAGACGATCGTCCGGATGTTTCCCGTGAAACATCCCCGCTCAGTCGCTCTTGACGTCTCCGGTGGAGGAGATCACCACGGCACGTCGCGGGTCCTCACCCTCGGAGTACGTCTTCACACCCTCGAACGCAGCTGCGGCGTCGTGGATGACCTTGCGATCGGCAGCATTCATCGGCTCGAGCATGGCCTCGCCACCGCTCTCCTTCACTTGCTCCACCAGTTTCCCGGTGTAGATCGTGAGCGCTTCGCGACGCCGGGCGCCGTAGCCCGCGATGTCAATCCTCATACGGGGAGCACCGAACGTGTGTCGCTGAACGGTGGTACGTGTCAACTCCAGCACCGAGTACATCGTGGCGCCTTTCGGGCCCACAAGAGCTTCGGTCTGCTCACCGACAACGTCGAGGTACAGCACATCGTCTTCGATCCTCGTCTGAATGTCTCCTTCGAGACCAAACGACTTGAGGAGACCGGACAAGAAATCTTCGGCGACCTTGGCCTGGTCCTCGATCGACGTCTCGGGCTTGTCCCTTTTCGGCTCTGTCGTCGCTTTGTCATCCATCGTTCGCCGCTCCTTAGAGGATCCGTTCTTCCTGTTCTCAACGGGTTTCTTCTTGTTCGACGGCCGTGAACCCTTGCCGTTCTTGGAACCTGAACCGCGCCCGTTGGTCTTCTTCTCCGGGGTCTTCTTCTCCGGGGTCTTCTTCTGTTGCCCGGTGTTGGAGGAACCCTTCGCTCCCCGCCGGCTCCGACGATTGCGCTTACGCGGCTTGCGCGAGACCTTCACGATCGCCGGACGCGAGCCAACACCGAGGAATCCCGCCTTCCCCTCGTCAATAACTTCGACTTCTGCCTGGTCGACCGACTCGAGCCCAAGTTCGGCCATTGCGGCTTCAACTGCGACATCGACCGTCGATCCAGTGACTTCCACCCATTCCATCGTCTATTTCCTCCTGCGGCGGTTCTTCTTCTTGCTGGCGTTCTCCGACGGGCCCTTCTTCTCGGGCTCTCCGTCCTCCGGCGGTGTGTCCGCTGGGAGTGCCGGCATCTTCTTGTCATCATCGTCTCCGCGTTCATCCAGTCGCAAGATCAAGGCTTGCTGCCCGACCCTGAAGAGGTTGGATGTTGCGAAATAGATCCCGAGTCCTGCGGTGAGCGTCCACGAGATGAACCCGAAGAAGAGTGGCATTATCTTCATCGCTGTCTGCATCGACTGCGCCGTCTGGGACTGCTCTTGGTCCTTGTCGTCCTTCTTCTTCCTCGTGGTCTGGAGTTGCTGGTAGAACCCCGCAGCCACGATGAGGATGATCAGCAAGATGTAGGGGAGGGCTCCCAGGATGTCTCCGCCCTTGATCAGGTCCGGAACGACAGAACTGGGTGACGCCGTGAGGTCCATGCCGAGGAAGGTGGTGTTGATGTGCTCGACACCGTCACCGATGTACCTCGAGGTTGCGTAGAGCGTCTCGCCGGCCTCATCCTTGACGGTCTCGATACTCCGCAACACAGAGAACAGGCCGAACCAGAGCGGCATTTGGACGATCATCGGGAGACAGCCCGCAGCAGGGTTGACACCGCGCTCCTGATAGAGGGCCATCAACTCTTTGTTGAGTTCTTCCTTGTCTCCCTTGAGTTCCTTCTGGAGACGCTTCACCTCCGGCTGGATGTCCTGCATCGCCTTCATCGACCGGGTCTGCTTCAGCGTCAAGGGGAAGAGGACGAGCGAGATCGCCAGCGTGAGCAGGATGATCGCCACGCCGAGGTTTGGAATAATTTGGTAGAAGAAGTTGAGAACCCCGCCGAGAAGGTCGAGGAGGAGTTGCCAGGGGTTCACGTGTCGCTCCCAGTGTTCATATCGTGTTCGTGTTGGCCCAACTCGGGTACGGGGTCGTATCCACCTTCATGGAACGGCTGGCACCGTCCGATGCGTTTGACGGCCATCCAGGACCCGCGACCGGCTCCGTGGAGCCGTATCGCGTCGTACCCGTACTTTGAGCAGGAGGGATAGTACCGGCAATTGCCCCCGAAAGCGGGCGAGAGAACCTTCTGATAGACACGGATAGAGCCCATGAGAGCCCGGGCCGCCGGTGACGGCGCCTGTTCTTGGCCGGTGCTCATCGGTTCTCCTCCTCTCCGCTCGCGGTGATCGCCATACCCAACTCGCTTACCAGGTCGTCAAATCCCATCGTGACAACATCCGGCGAGGCGACCACGACATATGCCGTGTCCGGCTTCAACTCGACCCTCATCAGGGCCTCGCGGAGACGCCTTTTCGCCCGATTCCGGCTGACTGCACCACCAACCCGACGAGACGCGACGATGCCCACCTGGGGGACACCTCTCTCACCGTCTGCATGGATCACTCTGATCTCTCCAGATCGGGCCGACCGGCCCGTGCGGAAGACAGCGGAGAATTGCGCCGTCGATCGCAGCGAAACGAACGGTCGTCCGGTGCTACGCGGTGAGTCGATGGCGACCCTTGAGGCGCCGCCTCTTGATGACGGCACGGCCGGAACGGGTCCGCATCCGGATGCGAAATCCGTGCTTGCGCTTGCGACGCCGCACATTGGGTTGATAGGTACGCTTCATAGTGAGGTATCCCCGCTTGGGAGGTCGCGTTGCGACCGGGAAGATTTCGGACGCCTGAATTCTACGTCGCTCCCCGGTCTATCGGCCACTTCGAGTCGAGAACGCGAAGTCGAGCGTAGGAGCGCGAAATCCCGGCATCGAACGCGAAACATCGTTGGCCCGCTTTCGGGCAGGTCTCTGTCCTTCCTCGCCGTACATCCATATATTTCCAGCTCGTGAAACTCTTACTCCCCGAGGGTTTCGGCCTCATACTCCCATTCGATCATCCGAAATACCGGAGGATTTCCCCCTCTTGCCGCTCACTTCCTCCGCGACATATAATCGCCGCCGCTCCCACTGCGGAAAGCCGCACTTCTCCGGAGGGAGATCCGGGCCGCGACGGCACTACAGGAGCGGGCCAGGACGGTTGAACAAATTTTCCACACCCTGTGGACAGGTGTGTGGACAGGGTATGACAGGTCGAGAGGAGCATCAAGAGTGGCTGAATTACGCTCATCCACCGCGGAATGGGAGACCTTCCATCAGCAGGTGCGCCGCCGGGTGACACCGGCCGCATGGCAGACATGGATCGAGCCTCTCGACTCCAGCATCGAGGAGGGCAGCCTGCATCTCGTCGCCCCCACCGACTTCCACTACCGCTGGGTCGGGGATCGCTACCTACCCGCTCTTCAGGAAGCTGCTTTAGACACCCTCGGCCTTCAGGTGGAACTCACAGTGGTGCCGACCGTCGTTGAAGCCCCCACGGAAGAGTCCCCCCGTCCGAGCCCCCTCCAGGTTCCACTCCCGATCGATACGGTCGACCCGTCGCGAGCCAGGGCAAACGACCCCCGTCTCGTTCCGAAGTACACGTTCGACAATTTTGTGGTCGGACAGTCGAATCGCTTCGCCCATGCAGCGTCTCTCGCCGTCGCAGAACAACCCGGCAGCCACTACAACCCCCTCTTCATCTACGCGAAACCGGGCCTCGGCAAGACACACCTTCTCCACGCTGTGGGTCACCACGTCATCGAACTCGATCCCGGTGCGGTTGTTCGCTACGTCTCCTCCGAGCAATTCTTCAACGAATTCATCAACGGGATCCGCCGGAAGAGGATGGACGAGTTCAAGGAGCGCTATCGGACAATCGACGTGCTTCTCCTCGACGACGTTCAGTTCTTCGAAGGGAAGGAGCAAATCCTCGAAGAGTTCTTCCACACGTTCAACAGCCTGTACGAGGCCGGCAAACAGGTCGTCATCAGCTCCGATCGCCACCCCAAGCACCTCTCGACGCTCGAAGATCGTCTGCGGAGCCGCTTCGAGTGGGGTTTGCTGACCGATATTCAGAGCCCCGACATCGAAACACGCCTCGCCATCCTCAGAAAGAACGCCGAGTTCGCCCCTGCGCCGGTCCCACCCGAGGTGATGACCTTCATTGCGGAGAACGTCCATCAGAACATCCGCGAACTCGAAGGTGCTCTCACTCGTGTCACGGCATTCGCTTCTCTGACGGATGAACAAATCACCCTCACGATGGCACGGGAGGTTCTCTCCGACATCGTCGACTCCGACCGCCTCACACCCTTGACGGCCGACCGAATCATCCAGGTCACCGCCAACTTCACCTCGACGACCGTGGATTCGTTGATCGGTCCCAGTAGAAAACAACCCCTCGCTCGATTCAGACAGATAGCGATGTACCTCTGCCGGGAGCACACCGATCTCTCTCTCCCGAAGATAGGAGCCCAGTTCGGTGGTCGCGATCACACAACCGTGATCCACGCCGTCGAGAAGGTCAAGACACTCATGAGGACCGATATGGAGGTCTTCGATCAGGTCTCGGACCTCGGACACCTCCTGAGGACAACATGATCGATATCCACACTCCTTCATCTCCTCTCGCTCTGCCTGTTGATTACTGTGTGTTTGTTCACACTCCATGTGGATTCGCAAATCCGTTGACTTCAACGGTTCCCGTCCTTTGTCCACAATCCACAAGGCCTACTACTACCACTACCGTTTGTAATTGAACTAACCAAGAAGCAGGGGAAGAACAACTGTGCGTATCCGAGCCGAACGTGATGATCTCGCCGACGTCCTAACCCGGGCGGGCCGGGCGGTTGGAAGTCGATCACCCCTGCCGATCCTTCAAGGACTCTTGTGTGAAGTCGAAGGAGGACGGCTGCAGGTAACGGGAACGGACAACGAAGTGACCGTGAGAACGTACCTCGAAGTCGAGGGACTTGAGGACGGTGCCACGGTGATTCCTGCGAAACTCGCAGCGGACGCCGTCCGCAAGCTTCCAACGGGGGCGGTCTCGATGACCGCTTCAGACGGGGAAGTCGAGATCACGGGCAACGGTCCCCGGTTCCGCCTACGCGAGTTGAGTGTTGGTGACTTCCCGACGATCGACGACAAGCTGCCGGCCGAGACGATTGACGTCGTGGGAGAGACGCTCGTCAAGGCACTCAGCCAGGTTGGAATCGCCGCGTCCGGAGACGAGGCCCGTCCAACGCTCACCGGTGTTCTGTTCGAAGAGAACGACGGAGGACTGCGCCTGGTAGCGACCGACTCGTATCGGCTGGCCGTACGCGACGTGCTCGGAATCGGTGCGACCGGATCGAGACTGGTCCCGTATCGGGCATTGAAAGAGCTAGGACGAACGGTTGGCGACGGTCCGATGAAGGTGGCGCTCGGGGATCGAGAAGCGGCGTTCATCACGGATAAGGGGAGACTCACCGTTCGGATCATCGACGCGGCATTCCCCAAGTATCGACAGCTCCTACCCGACTCCTATCCGAATCGCCTCGAAGTCTCCAAGAAGAGTCTGCTCGAGGCGGTTGGTAGAGCAGCGCTCGTGGCGGAGGATCACATACCGGTTCGTCTGAACCTCCATGCCGGCGGTGTTGAGCTGAGTGTCATACGCCAGGAAGTTGGCGAGGAGACCGAGCACATTGAGGGAAAGTACGAGGGTGAAGAGATAACGATCGCCTTCAACACCAGGTACCTCACCGAAGGGGTTGGGGTCGTCGATTCCGATACCGTCATCCTCGAGACGATCGATGGGTTGAAGCCGGGCCTTCTCCACGGTGTCGGAGATGAGGATTTCCGGTATCTCCTGATGCCGGTCCGTCTCTAGAAGAGCAATTGGACAGCGATGTCGGGAGGTGATCGATGTTTCTCTCCTGGCTCGAACTGACGGAAATCCGCTGCTACGAGACCGTGCGTTTCGAGCCGGATGAGGGAATCAACGTCCTTGTGGGCGCCAATGGGGCAGGCAAGACGAGCATCCTTGAGGCGGTCGCCTACCTCGGTCTCCTGAAATCGTTCCGGGGAACGCCGGATGTGGCGATGATCTCCACCGGTTCGGAGAAGGCCGTGATCCGTGGGGAGTTCACTACCTCGGCGGGATCCACTCGAGCCGAAGTGGAACTCGCCAATCCCGGTCGACGCAGGGTGCTTGTCAACGGGAAGAGGCCCCAGCGCAACAGCGACGTCATGTCCCAGGTGCCGATCGTGGCGTTCCAACCCGACGACCTCGACCTGGTCAAACGCGGGCCGGGGTTGAGGAGGGCATACCTCGACGATCTCGGGGCTCAGCTGTGGCCACAGGCCGGCGCCGACCAATTGGACTACGAGAGAGCTGTACGGCAGCGTAACTCGTTGCTCAAACAGGAGGGCAGAGGAGCAGATCCCATCACGTTGGACGTGTGGGATGAAAGGGTTGCCGTCGCCGGATCGGCCGTCTTCGGTCATCGGGTACGGGTTCTCGACGCGCTCGACGCATCTCTTGGAGAGGCGTACCGGCTCGTGGGAGAGAAGGGTTCTTTGACGTGGAGTTATGAGACGAACTGGGGTGCATCTCTGGATGGAGGGGGAGGAGTGGATCGACTCCGGGAGGAGTTGTTCGAACGACGGCGCCGCGACATGGACCAGCGGGTGACGAGCGGCGGTCCCCATCGAGACGATCCAGCTCTCGTCGTCGACGGGCGCCCCGCGCGCACGATGGCGAGTCAGGGAGAACAGCGGACCGTGGCGCTGGCCCTTCGTGTCGCTGCGTACCGGGTGCTCGGTAACCACCGCTCGACCGCTCCGATCCTTCTTCTCGACGATGTCTTCTCCGAGCTCGACCCGGCACACGCTCGGGGTGTGATGTCTCTTCTCGGCGGAGGTCAGGTTTTTGTCACAACGGCGAGAGAAGATGAGGTTCCTGCAACCGGGCGACGGTGGAACGTCGGCGGAAGGACCGTGACATGACCAGAGCTAACTACTACAGCGACAAGCCGATGCGACCTGATCCGAGACCGGTCGACGATCTGATCGGGACGATCGTGGAACAAGCAGGAGCAAGCCCGGACCTCGGTGTTGCACGGCTCGTATCCTCCTGGGACGACGTCGTCTCCGAACGCTGGAGGGGCAGATCGCGACCGATCGGCGTGCGGGAGCAGACACTGCTCGTCGAGGTTCCGGAAGGAGCGGATGCGAGCCTTCTGCGCTACGACTCGGCCGACCTCATGAGGCGAATTTCGCAGCGTTTTGGACCCGATCTCGTTCGAGCGGTCAAGTTCCGGGTAGAGGGGGACCTTCGTGGCGGAAAGTCTTGAATTGGCAAGGGTTTCCGCCCGGATTCGACTATGATTACACACGTGTCAGTAGCCCCCACTGAACGCCTCCGGGGGCCATCCAAAGGAGTCCAGTGAACAAGACGAAACGCGCCCCGAACGCGTCATATGAAGCAAAGGACATCAAGGTCCTCGAGGGCCTCGAAGCAGTCCGGAGAAGACCCGCCATGTACATCGGGTCGACCGGACCTAGAGGTCTTCACCACCTGATCTGGGAAGCCGTCGACAACTCGGTCGATGAGGCCATGGCGGGCTTCTGCACGCGAGTCGAGGTGGCCCTGCTCGCCGACGGCGGCGTGCGCGTCAGGGACAACGGTCGAGGTATTCCGGTCGCGAAGCATCCCCAGACGAAGGAGTCGGCCCTGACAACCGTCATGACGACGTTGCACGCCGGCGGGAAGTTCGATTCGGGGGCGTATGCGGTCTCTGGAGGGCTCCACGGAGTGGGAATCTCCGTCGTGAATGCCCTGTCAACTCGACTCGAGGTCGACATCGTTCGGGACGGACATCACTGGTCTCAGGTCTTCGAGTACGGCGACCCGGCAGGGCCCGTCAAGAGGGGGGGCGTAGCGAAGAGGACCGGTACCCAGGTCGTCTTCTGGGCCGACCCCGAGATATTCACCGAGGGAATCGATTACTCGTCGAAGACCGTGATGAGTCGGTTGCGTGAGATGGCCTTCCTCAACAGGGGCCTTGAGATCCGGTTCCGTGATGAGAGGCAAGATCCTCCGCTCGAGGAAATCTTCAAGTACAACGGCGGTCTCGTCGACTTCGTGAAGCATCTCAATGCCAACCGCGAACCGATACACCGCCAGGTCGTCTCCTTTGACGAAGAGACCGACGACGCGGAGATCTCCGTCGCAATGCAATGGACCGGGAGCTACCGCGAAACGATCCTGAGCTTCGCCAACAACATCAACACCCACGAGGGGGGAACCCACGAAGAGGGATTCCGCACCGCCCTCACGCGATCGATCAACGAATTCGCGAGGAAGAGGAATCTCCTCAAGGAGAAAGATCCCAATCTCACAGGTGAAGACGTTCGGGAGGGACTGACCGCGGTCATCTCCGTCAAGGTGAGGTCACCTCAGTTCGAGGGACAGACGAAGACGAAGCTCGGGAACACCGAGATCCGTTCCTTCGTGCAGAAGGCCCTCAACCAGGCCATTCCCGAGTGGTTGGAGCGCAACCCGGGCGACGCCCGCCGGATCGCCGACAAGTCGTCACAGGCCGCCAGGGCACGGATGGCGGCCCGCCAGGCCCGCGACCTCACCAGGCGCAAGAGCTTGCTCGAATCTGCCGGTCTGCCGGGGAAGCTTTCGGACTGTTCCTCGAAGAAGCCTGAGGAGAGCGAACTCTTCATCGTCGAGGGAGACTCAGCCGGTGGGTCTGCAAAGCAGGCTCGTAACAGTCAGTTCCAGGCGATTCTGCCGATCCGCGGCAAGATCATCAACGTCGAGAAGAACCGTCTCGCCCGCGTCCTGCAGAACAACGAGATCCAGTCCCTGATCACGGGGATCGGCACGGGGATCGGTGAAGAGTTCGACATCGACAAGGCCCGGTATCACAAGGTCGTCATCCTCACCGACGCAGATGTAGACGGCGCCCATATTCGGACGCTCCTACTCACGTTCTTCTTCCGGCACATGCCACAGCTCATCGAATCCGGCTTCGTGTATATCGCACAGCCGCCGTTGTTCAGTGTGAAAGTCGGATCGAAGACGACCTGGATCCAGGACGACGCCGGACTCGACGAGATCAAGAAGCAACTCACAGGCAAGAAGCTGAACATTCAGCGCTTCAAGGGCCTCGGCGAGATGAACGCCGGCGAACTCTGGGATACGACCATGGACCCGGAGAGGCGAACCCTGCTCCAGGTAGGGCTCGAGGATCAGTTCTCGGCGGAGGAGACGTTCTCGACCCTGATGGGCACCGATGTCGAGGCCCGCCGAACCTTCATCCAGCAGAACGCAAAAGACGTTCGCTTCCTCGACATCTAGGACACCGCATGCCGAACGAAGAACAACAGGACAGAGTCAAAGCAATCGACATCGAGAGGGAGATGCAGGAGTCGTTCCTGGAGTATGCGATGTCGGTCATCGTGTCGCGTGCCCTCCCCGACGTGCGCGACGGTTTGAAGCCGGTGCATCGTCGCATCCTTTACGCCATGCACGACGCGGGGATACGTCCTGGGACACCGTTCAGGAAGTCCGCCCGCGTCGTCGGCGACGTCGTCGGCTGGTTCCATCCGCACTCACCGGAGGCCGTCTACGACTCCATGGTTCGCCTCGCCCAGGACTTCTCGTTGAGGAGCCCCCTGATCCAACCCCAGGGCAACTTCGGCACCGTCGACGATCCCCCGGCCGCGATGCGCTAC
>JAMBLK010000314.1 GCA_023336855.1 Actinomycetes bacterium | reverse complement strand
TGTCGCAGCAACACCCGGCGCCACAACGTCGTTGGGACGGGATCGAACACGTCATCGACCGATCCCTCGACAGGGAACCACGATCCGATCTCCAATTCCATCTCGAGTTGACCGGCTCCCCATCCGGCGTATCCCGAGAAGATACGAAGGTCCTGAAGACCGCTGATGTCGGCCGGATCAAGAGATACGTCGATGAACCCCACGCCGGTCGGTGTCGGCCGCCAGGTGTCTGCTGCCTCGACTCCCGGGCGATAGGCGACACCGATCGCAGTCTCCGGCTGCACCGGTCCGCCATCGAAGACCCGTGCCGGCGGCGCCAGGAGTTCGCACCACGCCGGGAGATGGTCCCTGACATCCATGTCGAGCGGACGGTCGAGCACGACACCGACCGTCCCATCCTTGTCGTGGTCAAGGAGGAGAACAACGGAGCGGAAGAAGTTGGGATCGGCAAGAACCGGTGAAGCTACAAAGAGCATGCCGGGGCGGATATCGGCCATGGCCGTAGGTTGGCAGGTTGGTGGACGGAGTCCTAGGAGTGCGCCACCGTGTCCTTGTCGGGAACGAGAGCTCCGCCCGAGAGGATGGAGACGTGGCCGTCGTCCCATCTCACCTCGACGGTTGACGCTTCCACCCGCTGAACGACACCCCGTCGTGGGGCGCGCCCGACGACTTTCGTGAGGGTCTTGACTCGCTGGCCCTTGTGCAGACTCATCGGATCGATCCTCCATCGACGCTTGGCTTGATCCTACGCCACGAGGTTCGAACCCGGGAGGGCCATTCGCCCCTCTCTCGGGGATTTCGGGGGTGCGGCGCGGCGGCGCTATCGTCAAGGCCAGGAGGTGTCCATGGAACTCTGGAGTAACGACTTCTCTGAAGGCGACCCCATTCCCGGTGAATTCGCGTTCTGCCTTCCCGATGCTGACACACACGCGACGTTCGGACCGAACCGCAACCCGCATCTGGCGTGGTCGGGTACGCCGGAAGGAACCCGCAGTCTGGCAATCGTCTGCCATGACCCCGATGTGCCAACGAAGCCGGATGACGTCAACGTCGAGGGGCGTGAGGTCCCGGAGGATCTGCCGAGAACCGACTTCTTCCATTGGGTGCTCCTTGAGCTGTCGCCCGAGGTCACAGAGATCGGCACCGCCGCGTGCTCGGACGGAGTCACCACCCGCGGGAAGGGCAGCGAGTCCCCGTTCGATTGCCGGCAGGGCATCAACGACTACACCGGCTGGTTTGCAGGAGATGAAGACATGGAGGGCAGCTACCACGGCTATGACGGGCCGTGTCCGCCCTGGAACGACAGCCTGATCCACCACTACGTGTTCACCGTGTTCGCCTTGGACACCGATTCGTTCGAACTCCCTGAGAGCTTCGGAGGCGCCGAGGCGCGTACTGCACTGGAGGGCCATGTCCTCGACTCTGCGACGATGACCGGCACGTACACACTGAACCCACGACTGTCCTGAAGACGGGTTGTTGCTCCAGGGACGACTTCGTCGTGTAGGTTCGTGGGTATGAAGATGCGGCTTGCAGAGAACGACGATCTCGGGGCGATCGAAGAGATCACCCGGTGGGCCTGCTCGGAAGCCATCGGAGAGATGGTGCCGGAAGCCGTTGTTGACAGTGAAATCCGGAGCCGGTTCCGCAAGTCGGTCCTCTCCGAGCACCTCCTTGCCCGCCGGCTTCTCGTAGGTGTTGATTCGACCGGTCACATCGAACTCGTCGCGATGGTCGATGACCGGACGGATCACATCGAACTCATCACCAGCGTCGTGCCGACACGCCCGAACACACCAGTCGACGGAGACTCTCTCGTTGATTCCCTCAGATTCATGGGCTGGCTCGGCCCGATCTCGTCAAGTGTCCCCCTCGGCGACACCGTACATGAGCAGTTCTACGAACTGGCCGGGTTCGCACCCGGTGAGGTGACCGTGGATCGGGTCGCCGGACATGACGTGTTCAGACGAGAATGGTGGCTCGAACCTGTGCTCTCCGTCGCCGGGTAATCTGCGCGGCATG
>JAMBLK010000313.1 GCA_023336855.1 Actinomycetes bacterium | reverse complement strand
CCTAGGGTGGTTGCACCAACAACTACCGGGAGACGGTGCATGGAACCCGAGATCCTCAACGCAGTCACGTGGACGATCCCGAACGCTCTCTGCCTGGTCGGGTCGCGTTCCGGTGACGAGTGGAACGGGATGACCCAATCCTGGGTGACTCAGGTCTCCATGGATCCGGTTCTGATCGCGATCTCCGTCGACCGCAAGGCCCTCACCAACCGCCTTGTGCGAGAGGGCGAAGCGTTCTCCGTGAACCTCTGGGACCGCGAGGACACGCGGGTGTTCCGCTCATTCTCGAAACCCGCCGTACGCGATGGGGCGATGCTGAACGGACGCCCCGTTCGGGAGGGATCCACCGGCGTGCCGATCTTCGACGAAGCGGTCGCGTGGCTCGAATGTCGTCTCTGGCAGACGGTGGAGTTCGACACGCACGACCTCTTCCTCGGTGAAGTCGTGGACGCCGGGTTCCGCGACGGAGGCAGGGACGTCCCCGTTGCACGGATGGAGGACACCCGGATGAAGTACGGTGGCGTCCGCCGTGGCGGACACTGAACGGAGAACATATGGAGATTCGATTCGATGACCAGGTAGTCCTCGTGACCGGCGGGAGTCGCGGAATCGGCGAAGCTGTCGCCGCCGAGTTCCTCGCATCAGGGGCACGCGGAGTCGCGATCACGTCCCGGAGGGCCGAGAATCTCGTAGCCACGGTAGAGCGTCTCGGGGAGTCGGATCGAGTCCTTCCGATCGAGGCCCGCGCCGACGATCCGGATGCGGCCGCCTCGGCGATTGCCGCCGTGATCGACCGATTCGGCGGCTGCGACATCCTCATCAACAATGCCGGCACGAATCCGTCCGCCGGGCCGTTGACGGACGTCGACCTTGGCGCGATCGATAAGACCTGGGCGGTGAATCAGCGCGGCCCTCTGGTTTGGTCACGCGAGGTGTGGCATCAGACGATGCGGGAGTCCGGCGGCTCGATCGTGAACGTCTCGTCCGTTGGGGGGATGCAACCCGGCACCGCTCTCGGGGCGTACAACGTCTCGAAGGCCGCCCTCATTCACCTCACCCGACAGCTGGCGTTCGAGATGGCCCCACAGGTGCGCGTCAACGCTGTCGCTCCGTCGGTCGTGCGTACGAAGCTGTCAGCCATGCTGTGGGATGGGATGGAAGATCACACCGCCTCACTCCATCCGCTCAAGCGGATCGGAGAGCCGAGCGATGTGGCGGTCGCCGTCGCGTTCCTGGCTTCTGAAGCGGCGTCGTGGATCACCGGCGTCGTGTTGCCCGTGGATGGCGGTGTTACGGGAGCGAGTCCGGTTCCCGGGATGTGATCGCAGGGTCGAACCCGGGCAGGCCCGATTCAATCCACTCTTCGAGCGCCGATTCGCTCTCGATGTCGTGTTCTCGCTCCGACGCGATAGCGAATCGGAAGTTCAAGAAGTCGCAGTAGCCCTGGATCGGATCGGCTTCGGGCCTGAGATCCGCGATACGCCGGGTGAACGGCTCGAACCTGGTTATCCGCCAGTGCATCGTCGCGACCGCCTTGCCGGTGACCGAACCCTTCTCACCCTTCTCTCCATACTTGGCGTCGTGATATCTGACGTCGCTGAGGATCTGTCGGGCCTGGTTCTCGGAGGCATCGATTCCCGTCGACTCTCTGAGACGTTGAGAGTGGAACGTGCGACCACCGACGCTCACTGAGATGCGAATCCGGCTCGACGAACCGAAGGGAATTACGTCGACGTCATCGATGGCGAAGCCGAGGTCGTTCAGACGGCCGACGCGCTCGCGTATTCGATATCGCTCATGTGGGGCGATCACGAGATCGGTGGTCAGCTCACGCCAGAGAGCGTCGTAGCGTTTGGTGATGTCGAAACCGAGTTCCAGATCCGCCGAGTCGAGGTCGTAGCCTTGTGACGCAGCGATGTCCGCCATGTCGCCGGCAAGGTTCATCTGCATGATGTCCAGGTCTTCGCGGCGCTGGCCATCGCTCAAGATGTCGTAAAGGCGGGACGTCTCCGCGTCGATCATGACGGCCTCGATCGCTCCGGCGTCGTACCGGTAGAGAACGTTGGATAGGGAACAGTCGCCCCAGAAGCAGCCGGCCATGTGGAGTTCGACGAGCAGGCCGGCGAAGGCATCGAGCATCTGGGTACGGCGGGTTCCAAAGCCGCCCCCGGAGACCAGCTCTCGATACGGGAACGCATAGTCGACGAACCGTGTGATGACGGCGCCGGAACACTCTTGATGCGGATCGGCCCACGGCCGGATGACCAGCCCCGCCGGGCGTCCGGATCGTGTTGTGCGCTCGGACAGCGTGCGCAGCGTCTCGAACTCGTGGGTGGCGAGCCGCACCGGGAGCTCCTTGATCGCGTAGATCCCCTCCTCGAACGCGACGAACACCACCGGGTGGCGGTGGATCCCGGTCGGCATCTCAACGAGATGCGGATCAGTCCAATCCGAGATCGGTTGATCCCACGGGAGATCGAGAAAGTCCGGATTCCCCGGACGGATGTGGATCTGTGGCACGGGCATACCGGTGACGGTAGAGCGCTACTACGGTTGTCGGCATGGACCACGAACCGGAACGGATCAGCGTCGACGCAGAATCGGTGACGATCACATGGACCGACGGCGTCTCAACGGTGGTCTCGGGAGACAGGCTGCGTTCCTCATGCCCCTGTGCCGAGTGCCGGGAGCATGAGTCACAGGTACGCGCGATTATTCAGATCGGCAACCGCTCATCGATCGCGGATGCGCAACTGATCGGCGGCTATGCCATCCGCTTCACGTTCGGCGATGGTCACGCTGATGGACTCTATCCCCACGGCATCCTCCGCCAGTTGGCGGAGTAGTAGTCGGCTGTCGCGGCCGCCTTCGGCGGCGTACCGAGTACTCAGTACCAAGGCTCAGTACCAACATGCCGCTACTCCACCTGCTGCTTCAGGACTGCTTCAATCTCGGCAATCCGGGTGACGATTATTGAGCGCTCGTGCGCATCTTGGCCGTCAATCATCTCGTTGATCCGGTTGGAGTATGCCCCGGGGTCGTTGATCCACCTCACGCCCCGGTAGCGAGCCTTCTCAGCCCATCCACTGTCGATCGGGCGCTCGTCGATCTGTGCGAGGCGGCGTTGGAGCGTGCCGAGTTCATTCAGGAGCCCCGGAACCGACCGGGCAGTGTCGGAGGCCTCGCGAACGTCAGCTCTCAGACTCTCGCGCTGACGCTCGAGAGCAACCCGCTTGAGATTGTCAGGGTCCAAGGTGTCGATCTTCGCCGAGAGGGCGATGATCTCGGCGAGCGCCTGGTCGATGGTGAGGTCATCAGTCACGAGTGAGTGACAGCGTACTCGGTGTCCAGCGGCGAGGCGGGGGAGCGGTCTTCCTCCATGGTTCGGTGGGCGCCCGATCGCCCTAGATGGAGATCCGACAGGTTCAGACGGCCTTCATGGGCAACTTGAGACTTCGAGGAATCGCTCAACAGATAGGGTTCAGGGCGAACCTTCAATGTGAACTTGAGGTCGTGTTGAATTACAAAATCGTCTTACGCACGCTGTGGTGTGTAAGAAGTTGGGGCTCGTGAGGGAGCGAGTCGCGGCACGGAAACTGCCGACGAGCGAGCGGGGACGATCCGGGTGAGCAGTTTGAGAGTGGTGCGAGGACGGCGAGCGGTGTTCGGCACTGACTAGTCAGTCGTCCGTTTGCGGTGACAGCGGTTT
>JAMBLK010000312.1 GCA_023336855.1 Actinomycetes bacterium | reverse complement strand
TACGTATTACGTACAAGAAACCCTAAGTAGCGAGTCCCGCTCATTCCTCGTCGGGTCCAAGAGCGTAGAGGTCGACAATCGCCTTTGCTATCACGGATCCTGTCTCGGCGGAGGGCATCACGAGTGCGACGACAACGGCGGGGGATCGGGTCTCCTTCAGCAGAGGGACGGCACGGGGGAGGGCAGGGATGCCCAGCCTGGTAGCGACATGATGGGCGATTGCCTTCCCTGCATCGCTCGTGCTCAGCGGCGTTCCGAAGTAGAAGACGCCTTCCACGTCGTCATGAGGAACAGTGATCGAGACGACGACCTGGACATCGAGGCGGTTCGCACGTTGTGCGCGGAAGCGCTCGTTCGGGGATGTATCAACGCTGCGGGACAACAACACGCGGGCACCTGAACGCCTGAGGTCAGACGTCAGGCGGGTTCCTGCCGACCATGTCGCATCCGGCGACGAGGCCTCTCCCCTGTCCGGGTCGACGTAGATCCGTGCGCCCGTGATCGGCTGGGGGAAGGAGTCGATCCATTCGTGCTCACGCACCGCCACTCTGCCGGGTTTCTCGGTTGCCTTGGACATCAAGAGCAACTCCTCGACGACTTCGCGACCGGCGAAACCATCCTCAGTCATTCCCCGGTTGTGCTGAAAGTCGAGTACGGCCCTGAGTGTGTCGGGGCCGAACAGTCCGTCGACCTTGCCTGCATCGAATCCGAGTGAGCCGAGGCTCTGCTGGAGTCGGGAGGCGTCGTCGCCACGCATCATCGGAGTTCGCCGGTACAGCATTCGATCGCCGAGCCGGAACCCGGCGTCAACAAGCGTCCTCCAGGTCTCGGGGCCCACGATCCCGTCCGCGGGCAATCCCCGTGCCTCTTGAAAAGATTGAACGGACGCGAACGTCTCCGATCCGTATGCACCGTCGACGACGGTCTGAATTCCAAGGCCCGTGAGGCGCCGTTGGATGTCCCGAACCGGCTCTCCGCGGTCTCCGGAGTGATAGAGCCTCACAGTCCCGTTCCCGGGTGGTGGAAGCTCAGGAGACGAAGGAGTCGATCTCGGCTTCCAACTGAGCCTTGCTCCTGGCACCGACGAGGCGCTTCTTCTCTTCTCCGCCCTGGAAGATGATCATCGTCGGAATGCTCATGACGCCGAACTGCATCGCCGTCGAGGGGTTCTCGTCGACGTTGAGTTTGACGATCTGCAGTGTTCCGGCCCGGTCTCCGGCGATTTCCTCAAGTGGTCCGTCCATCATCTTGCATGGCCCGCACCACTCCGCCCAGAAGTCGACGAGGGTCGGTAGCGAAGACCCGATCAGTTCGACGAATGTGGCGTCGGTTCCTTTGACGGTGTTCTGTCCCATCTTGACTCCCTCGTGGTCATTGGTCCGCCGACTGGTCGGCGGCGGACGATGTTGGATTCAGGCCCCGGCTCAATCGAGCCAGTGCTCGACGTCGATAGCGGCCTGGCAACCCATGCCGGCGGCCGTCACGGCTTGCTGGTAGTAGTGGTCGACAACGTCTCCCGCAGCGAAGACGCCCTCAACGGATGTTTCCGTCGAGCCTCCCTCAGTGGAGATGTACTCGGAGGAGTCCAGATCGAGCTGGCCCTGGAAAATTTTGGTATTGGGGTCGTGGCCGATTGCGAGGAAGAATCCCTCGACCGGCAACACGGACTCTTCTTCGGTAAGGACGTTCCTCACCCGTAATCCCGTAACGAGATCGTCGCCGAGGACCTCTTCAATCGTTGTGTTCCACAGGACCTCGATCTTGGGATGATCGATCGCCCGTTGAGCCATGATCTTCGATGCCCTGAACTCGTCACGCCGGTGGAGGATGGTGACCTTCGAGGCGAACTTCGTGAGGAAGATCGCCTCTTCCATGGCTGAGTCGCCACCACCAACGATGGCGATCTCGCGATCTCGGAAGAAGAAGCCATCACACGTTGCACAAGCGGAGACACCGTATCCACGGAGGCGGCTCTCGCCGGGGATTCCGAGCCACCGGGCCGAGGCGCCGGTTGAGATGATGAGCGCCTCCGACTCATGGAGCTCTTCACCGACCCAGACCTTGAACGGACGCTCTGAGAGGTCAACCTTCGTCACATCGGACGAGACGATGCGAGTGCCGAAGCGCTCCGCTTGCTTTCGCATCCCGTCCATGAGTTCTGGACCCATGATTCCCTCGGGGAATCCGGGATAGTTTTCAACTTCGGTGGTGAGCATCAGTTGCCCACCGCGTTCCATACCTTCGATCATCAGTGGCTTGAGGTCTGCGCGAGCTGCGTAGATAGCGGCGGTGAGTCCGGCTGGGCCGGACCCGATGATCAAGACCTTCTCGGTCATGGTCACTCCTGTGGTGGTGTTGACTCGTCTTCTGGAAATCTCTTCGTCCAGATGAACACCCCGGCGATGAGCAATATGCCCCCGACGATGGCGTATGCGAGTTCCTGTCCAACCAGGGTACCGAGAGCTCGGAAGAAACCGACAAGCAACCAGATCACAGCAAGGACCGCGACCGTGGCAATTACGAGCCCGATCGCCGTCCAGGTAACGGCCAAAGATGCACGATCCACCGTGAGCGAACGGATGCGTGTAGCGAGTTGCTCGAGGAAGTCGGCGATCTTGGCCGGGTAGTCGTTGCGCGGTCTGTCGGTCATGGTCGTTGAGGATAGCCGAATGATGGAGCGGCTATCCCTGAGTGCTGGCGAGTTGCAGGCACAACGCCACGGAGTAGACGGCCAGGAAGCCATCCCCGGCAGACGGGGAGACGGACACCACAAGAGACGCGGTGTCATCGTACGTCGTGAGTGCGACGGGGAAGATCTCCGACGACGGATCGAGAACCCGGAGCGATTCGAGGCATGTGTCGACTGCCTCGGTGTCGAATTCTGTGGACTTCGACGAGGAAGGAGAGGAGATGCTTCTGAGAGAGTCGGGGTCTGAGGCAAGGTCGTTCTCGAGGGAGCCGAGGTCGACATCCGTCAGATAGGGAAGGGCCGGCGCAGCGGTGGCTGCTTCGTATGTGTCTACGGACTGGGTCTCCGCGTCGGCAAGGCTCTCCTCTTCGGGAGCGCTCTCAGTCGCTTCGGGTGCTGCGGCCCCGGCATCGTTGCCCCCTGTGCCTTCGTCTCCCGATACAGAGGCGAGGTCGTCGGCCTGCGACGAACTGGCCGCCGTCGTAGTGATAGCTGCGGCCGCCATCTCGAACGTTCCGTCTGAATCATTCTCAGAGAGAGCACCCGGCAGAACGACGACGGCGCCAACGAACACAGCGGCTGCAATTGCGAGACCACCGATCGGCGCCCACCAACGCTGCCATCGCGACGGTGCCGCAACAACAGCGACGGAGGCATCTTCGAGGTGGAGTTGTCGGCGGAGCGATGCGTGCAGTGCCGTCCGTTCGTCCGCCGTCATCATTGGCGTCCCGGATGCGTTGAGGATGGAGATGGCGGAAATCTGCGCTTCGTACTCTGCACGGAGGTCCGGTTCGTTCTCGATTCGGGTGAGAGCCCTTCGTTCCTCGTTGGGGGACAGGCGACCGCCGAGCAGATCGATGATGAGTTCTTGGTTGCGTTCGTTCATGGTTCATCACTTGGATGCTCTGAGCCGGGCGCGAAGTTCCCGAGATCTTTGGCGAGCTGTCTCCTGGCACGGAACACGCGACTCTTCACCGTTCCAACCGGTATCTCGAGGGTATCTGCGGCTCCCTCTAGCGACATGCCGTCAAGGTCGACAAGCACCACGGCGGCACGGAACTCTGGAGTGAGTCCGGCCAGCGCCGTTTCGATGTCTGGTCGGAGTTCGGCGGCGTGGAACGCGTCGCCGCTACGTGGGTCCGAGGGGTCGAGGTGCTCGGGCATGGATGTGGTGCGTTTGCGCTTCTGTCGGCGCAGGTGGTCGTAGCACGTGTTCACAGCGACGCGATAGAGCCACGTGCTGAAAGCAGCCTGTTCCTTGTAGCGATCGGCTTTGCGAAAGACGGTGAGAAAGACGTCCTGCGTTGCGTCGAGGGCAGAGTCCCGATCGCGCATCATGCGCAGGCAGATCCCGAAGACACGGTCCTCATGGGCTTGCATGAGTTCGTCGAATGCCGCCACGTCGCCTTCGAGGTAGCGGCGGATCAACTCGCGATCTTCTGTGGAACGAGCGGTCATCGACCCTGATTCTGGTCAGGTCGGAGAACGGAGGCGAAGCAATCCATCAAGGGAGGAGTCGAATCTCTGCGATGGAGGTTCCGAATGAACCGTCGGCTCGCTGCGGTAGCGACGTGATCCAGACGAGCCAGAAGCCCTGTTCACGGGGTGCAACGTCGAGCCGCGTCGTTCCCGTAAGGATCTGCCCGGCACCGATTCGTTCCCAGTCTCCGGGAACGTCGGGGAGTGTCGCATTCCACGCCACCGTGAACTGGGTGTCGGACGTCCCGGTGATCTCAATCGCCCCGATCGGAATAGGGGACTCGAGAATGATTCCTACGCCTTCCTTCGTCTCGTCGAGCGGCGACGGGTACGGCTCGGTCTCCCACTTGGTCGCTCGCTTTCCGTCTACGACTGCGTCGAGGGCTTCGTCGTTCTCGATGCCGTCGCCGAACGGGTCGTAGACGCTGACCACAGCCGGTATGGCGATCTCGGTTGGTGTGTCGATTGCCTGGACCGTACTCGTGGGACTCGCCTGCTCCTGCTCGGCCGGTGCTGCCGGATAGAGGAAGGGAGAGTCGGGATCAACGTCGATCGAAAGGCCAACGACGGAGAGCACGAGAACGGCGGCAACAACGAAGGCGAACAGGACGAGAGGTCTGAGAGACCACGGACGACCTGCGTCGGGCTGACGGTGAAGAGAAGACGAACTCAGGGCATCAGCAAGTCCCGTCGCGTCGAGTGCCCCGATCTCCGCCTCAGCGAGGGCAACATCGACCGACGATGGAATCCCCTCAGCAACATGAGAGGGGAGAACGGAAGGGTTGTCGCTTCCTGTGATCGCCGTGCGAAGTGATGCAGCGAGCGCAGCGGTGTCCTCGGCCGCCGTAGTTGTGATCGGGACCCGTCCGAAGCTGGCGAGACGCGCGGGGTGAGCAGCCGAGAAGTGGATGGAGCGCGGGTCGATCGCTCCGTGGATGCCTCCGTTCGCGTGAAACGCCGCCAGACCGGAAGCCAGGCCGGAAGCGTTGGTGAGGTACTCCGCGATCGGGAGCGTCTCGCCTGCCTTGAGGCGATCGGCGATGGTTACCGCACCGTCCCACTCCGCGACAGCGAACGCGGATCCGTCAACTTCATCCGCCGCGTAGATCCTTTGAACGTGAGGGTGAGTTGTCGCCGCGGCTGCACGAACGGGAGCGAGGAAGGAGGCGATCCGATCGGCGTCAGCATCGGGGCCGGGAAATCGGATCAAGACCGGGCGCTCGAGGTGCTCGTCGGTCGCCATCCACTCCTCGATGTCGCCGTCGGCACCGAGACGGACGTTCATTCGGTAACGATCAGGGATTCGAGGAGGCATCGCTCAGCCTCGACGAAGAACGGCAAGTGGCTCGGGGAGTGTGATGAAGCCTTCGGAGACATACAGGGAGATGGCGGCGTCGTTGTCGGTTTGTGTGTTGAGCATCATCGCTCGACTCCCCGCCGACTGGGCCGTTCGAGCGGCGGCCCGGATCAACGACCGCCCCATCTGCTGACCCTGCCAGTCCGGATGCACGGCGAGGCGTTGCAGGTATGACATGGCATGTCCGAAGCCGACGATGGCGAAAGCGACGGGTACGCCGTCGGGCCCGCGAATGAGAAGAGACTTTGTTTTCGCGGTCGCTGCGATGGCCTCGGCCATCCCGAATCGATCGAACCGCCAGAAGTCGTCGAAGGCGGCGTGATCGATGTGCAGTAAGTCTGCGATCGAGTGGTCGGGCGGCGCGATGACGAGATGGTCCGGTGAGGGGAGTACCCCGGAGAGATCGTGGCGCATGAACGCCAGTGGAACGAAATCGACGAATCCGGCGGCTTCCCACGGCCGACGGCTGCTCTGCGGGAGAGGTGGAGAGAGGATGTAGGGCGCACCGAGTTCGTTCAACCGTTCGGAGCACAACTCCAGGAAGGCTGACCCGCCGCGAACGAGACGCAACGCAGCATCGGGCACGCGATCATTCCAGGTTCGGGCCTCGGCCCGAGCCCAGCCTCTCCTGAAGCGGATCGGCTGCGGCCAGGAGCCGCGTTGCAGAACCGGTATCGGGCGCTCGTTCATTGGCATGACACCTCTGCGCACTCCTTCTGGTTCGTCAGCGTACCGTGGAAGAAAGATCACGCCGCCGGGCTCCGTGTAGCGACGCGATCCCTCTCGATGTGCCTTCGAGGTGCCAACCGTGCGACCATGTGGGGATGCGGTCCGCACTCGTTACACATCTGTCAAGTCTGGACCACGTCGCACCTCGTCAACACCCCGAGAGACCGGAGAGGCTTGCTGCAGCGATCGAAGGTGCCTTGTCGAGTGACGTTGAGACCATGCGCCTCGACGCTCGGGCTGCGACGCGAGAAGAGTTGCTCGCCGTGCACGGCGCCACATTCCTCGATCAGCTGCAGGGGTTCTGCGCCGACGGCGGTGGGTCGATCGATCCCGACACCTATGCCGTGGAAAGATCGTGGGATGCTGCGCGGTTCGCCGCCGGTGCAGGCCTCACGGCGATCGAGGCGATCGAGCGGGGAGACGCCGACGTCGGGTTCGCTGTCGTGCGCCCGCCGGGTCACCACGCCGAGAACGATCGCACGATGGGGTTCTGTCTGATCAACAACATCGCGGTGTCGGCGGCGGCCCTCGTCCGACGCGGAAAGAGAGTGGCCATCGTTGACTGGGATGTCCATCACGGGAACGGAACGCAGGAGATCTTCTTCCGATCGCCGGACGTGCTCTACCTCTCGCTGCACCACTCCCCGTTCTACCCGGGGACGGGTCGGGTCCAAGAGGTGGGGAAGGGGTTGGGAATCGGAGCAACGGTGAACATCCCGGTGAGGGGAGGGTCGGATGGGGCCGTGTACCGCGAGGCGTTCTCGCGGATCGTTCTACCGATTCTCGATCAGTTCGGACCCGATTGGCTGCTCGTCAGCGCCGGATACGACGGCCATACGGCCGATCCTCTTGGCGGGATGACCCTGATTGCCGACGACTACGGGGCAATGGCGGCGGCGCTGGGTGAGATGATGCAGCGCACGAACACGGTCTTCTATCTCGAAGGGGGATATGACCTTGGGGCGATCCGTGACTCGGTGAAGGCGACGCTCGATGGGTTCGCGTCCGGCTCTCCGCCGCTTGATCCTCCAGAAGGCAGCGATGCGGCGATAGACAGTGCCGTTGAGGTATTTTCGCTCTTTTGGGATCTTGATTAAGAGGCACTCCCGGGGCGCCGATACATGCCATAGCCGCTACCGGATCGGGGAGTCGAAGTGAATGAAGTGTTGCCGTCTTTCGACGGATTGCTGGAGAAGTTGACCACGATCGGCGGATCCGATCTGCACCTCAAGGTTGGATCACCGCCGGCGTTCCGGATAGACGGCATAGTTCACCGATCCGACCTCCCATCGATCACCCCGGCTGATACCGAGCGTTACCTCGACGAGATCGTCACCGAGAGAGCTCGGACTGCTCTTGAATCGACCGGTGAGGCGGACTTCGCGATCGGTCGCTCCGGTCTCGGGCGTTTCCGGGTCAGCGTCTTCCGCCAGCGCGGATCCTTGACCCTGGTTCTTCGTACCGTTGGCACGGTGAATGGCGGATTCGAGGCCCTGGGCCTCCCCGCAGCCATCGAACGACTCGCGGACGAGCGGCCCGGGTTGCTGCTCATCACCGGTCCCTCGGGCTCCGGCCGAACGACAACGGCAGCCTCTGTGATCGAGTACGTCAACGCGACGCGCAAGGGCAGCATTATCACGATCGAGGATCCGATCGAGAACTTGTTCCCCGACAACCAGTCGCTCGTATCGCAGCGCGAAGTCGGACTCGACACTGCTTCGTTCGCGACCGGCCTGCAGACAGCGATGCGCAACGACACCGACGTCATATTCGTAGGGGAACTTCCCGATCGCGACACGGTTGCTGCGGCGCTACGCGCGTCGGAGACCGGTCATCTCGTTGTGGCGATCTTGCCGACGTTCGACGGAATCGAGACGATCAATCGGATCGTTGAGTCCTTTGAGCCGTACCAGCGGCAACAGGTGAGGCAGATTCTGTCGACAACCCTGAAGGGTGTCGTCAGCCAGCAACTCATTCCCCGGACAGATGGCAACGGCCGGGCGGCGGCCGTTGAAGTGCTCGTCAACACGGAACGCGTTGCGGAGAAGCTCAAGGACGAAGAGAGCACCCCCTCGATCGTTGTGGATGTCGCCGAGGGAGAGTTCTTCGGTATGCGCACGTACGACCAGGCCATCCTCGCCCTGTACACGGCAGGAGACGTGTCGTTCGAGGACGCCCTGTCCCACGCGACGTCGACAACGGACTTCAAGGTCGCAGCGCAGACCCGCGGAGCAATGAGCGCGTGAGAGTGAGTACTCAGTACT